>NZ_JAFCXE010000007.1:0-264250 GCF_049897905.1 Pararhizobium sp. PWRC1-1
GGGGGCTTGCCTCAGTGCCAGGGGACATGCCGAGTGTCGCATTTCTAAAGGGCTAAGATGCCGCCCAAAGTGACACATTAACTTTGCTAGGATCCGGACATTTCAATCCTGCCGCCACAAAAAATCGTCTGTAGGGTGGGTTCAAGGATGACGACAGAGACAGTATTGGCCATGATTTCAGGATAATGGAATGGCCGCCCCCCCCCGCGTTTGAAGTTGCGGGACAGCCAGTCGCATCACGATTGTCAATGGAGGTTTCTACGCTGCTGCGAAATCAGCGCGAGTATCCATGTAGACAGACGGATTTGGCTCGCTTTTCATCATCGTCTTTCGCCAAGCCTCTTGCTCGGCATTTATCAGGGCCAACTCCCAAATGCAGGCAATCACGGGTCTCTTTACTGTGTCCATGGGCTCGGTGGCAGAATACAGCTTTCGATAGATATGCTGACAAAGCACCGAACCCTGTATCCACCAGTGAGCCGAAATGGAAACACCAAGTTCGCCAGGATGAATGATCACAAAGCCCATGCCATTGTCATCGCCCTCGTCCGCTACACGCGGTAGAACATCCCGTCGCACAAATGACTGTGCGAGGATTAGCATGGCTTGGTCTATCGTCCGGTTGTCTGCGACAAGACCATAGATTTTAAGTTTGAGACCGGCCATGTCCCATATACCTAAATTTGAAACTCCGCGTGGATGATAGATTTCAATTGTTTTTGAGTTCAAAGTCGCACTCCGCTCGACCTATTGGTGCTAATCGATGATCAATTTGGGGTGCATCTGAAGGGTCGCCTTTCCAGCTAGTGATAGCGGCGGATCAGGCCGACGAGTTTACCCTGGATCTTGACGCGGTCCGGTCCGAAAATTCGGGTCTCGTAGGCCGGGTTGGCGGCTTCAAGTGCGATGGAGGCGCCCTTGCGGCGGAAGCGCTTCAACGTCGCTTCCTCGTCATCCACCAGAGCGACGATGATTTCACCAGGGCTGGCGGTATTCGTATTGCGGATGATGACGGTATCGCCATCCAGAATTCCTGCCTCGATCATCGAATCGCCACGGACCTCTAGTGCGTAGTGTTCGCCGGATCCAACCATTTCGAACGGAACGGAAATATCATGTGTGTTGTTCTGGATTGCCGAGATCGGAACACCTGCCGCGATTCGTCCCATGACCGGTATGGAAACGCTGTCACCATTGGCAGCCGCCGGTTTGACGGCAACGGGCGGGGCCGGTGCCTGAACGCCAAGACTGCCCTGGATGACGCTGGGAGAAAAGCCGCGCTTGGGCTGGAGGCTCATCGAGTAGGCCTCCGGCAACTTGATCACTTCGAGCGCCCTTGCCCGGTTGGGCAAGCGCCGGATGAAGCCCCGTTCCTCAAGCGCTGTAATCAGCCGGTGAATGCCGGATTTCGACGCAAGATCCAGCGCATCCTTCATTTCATCGAACGATGGCGGCACCCCCGATTCCTTCATTCTTTCGTGAATGAACAGAAGCAGTTCCTGTTGCTTGCGGGTCAGCATGAACGATCACTCCAGAGTCGAGAAACAAATCAAGAACGAACACTATCTGTTCCATATGTGTTCCGCAAGTCCCTAAAATTCATTGAGTGTTTTCAAAGACAAATAGCGATTCCGATCGCCGGATCGAGGCTAACATGTTTTCGCCTTTCACCGACTTGCGTTCGCTCACCCATCAGCTTCCCGCATTTCGGAACCTTTGCGTGCCTGCAGCCGTTCATTTGACGCAAATGAATGACTGTTTCAGGAGGCAATGATGGCACGATATGTCGATGAGCGTGGCGATGTCGTTTCCACGGAGGAACAAACCGAACCGTCGTCATGAGTGGCGTGAAGGCACGTCAGTGCCTTTTGGGCCGGCCGGTTTTGATGGTTCTGATGTGCGCCTTTTGCTGGCTTTGATTGCCTGGGCTGGGGCTGAAATGTTTGGCGAAAGCTTGGACAATGATGCCACGACCCGCGCCCAGGAGAATGCGCCCGCAGCCGATGCGGCGGAGCCATCCAACCAAGGAACGGTCGATAATACACGGAACGGCAATCCGTCTCAAATGGCACCGGCCGACAAGGATACCACGCCGTAGACGGGGTCAGGCGGCTAAGACATGCGGACAAACCTACGTCTTTCCGACGGCTGTGTTTTAGACCCCGGAGCCCGTCGCGTGATTCGAACGTCAGGAGATATGACGCGATGGCTCTATTCTAGTTGGATGTCTGCCATTTTCGCGCCCACCAGACCGATAGCTTGCGCCGCCGGCGCCGGACGAAGGCGAGATCATGCGACAGGACCAGCAATCCCAGCGGTACCATCCAGAATCCGAGAACAGGCAGGAAGCCCAGAATGCCGCCGAAGATCAACACGCAGCCGATGGTAATACGCAAAAGACGCGATTGCGGCAGCCGCATCCGCCATGAACCGATAATCAGTTCATGTGTTGCGGCGTCGATGCCGAATTTTTTCGTTTTTTGCGGTTCAGCCATACATTCCACCTATCGAGCCTAAAGCGCGTCCCTGTAATGCTGCAATCCCGCAATGCCAAGGGTTTGGCTTGCGCGGCAGTCAGAATGCGCTGCCTCCCACAGATGGGAAGTTCTCCACAGTCTGACAAGATTGTGCGTTTTTTTTGAAAAACCGCTTGGCAAATCGGAAAAGCATTTGTATTAGCAGCCTCACTTCTGCAGCACACACCGCCGCAGGTGATCCCTGGTAGCTCAGCGGTAGAGCATTCGACTGTTAATCGACAGGTCGCCGGTTCGAATCCGGCCCGGGGAGCCAGTTTTCAAAGGCCTTGCTGAAAAGCAAGGCCTTTTTGGTTTCAGAAGCTATCGCCTCTCGCCTGTTCTTATTTCCCTACCGATAACCGGTGGCGTCCGCCGGTTTCCCCGCGCCCTGTACCTCGGTTATGTAGCGCCAGCAGTCAGGCCGCGATCCGTCGAGATCGGTGAAGCCGTAGATCTTGGCGAGATCACCGCTTGAGGTAGACTGGCCGTTGAAGCGGCCCCGATCCGGATCTGCAGCAAGCGCCGCAACGGCACGGCCGGTAAAACGCGGTGCTTCGGAGATCACGAAATGCGGCTGGACTGCTTTAGCCTCCATCCAGTTTTCTTCACGGACGCCGTAAATATCGAGCATCATTTCGGAGCGCATCCAGCCGGGTGAGATTGCCACCGATGTCGCCGCGTGTGGCGCAAGGTCCTGCGCGTGCGCCCAGGCCATGCGGATGACGCTGGTCTTGGCGAGATCGTAGAACGGGCTGAGCCGGTAATGGGTAGCATTGTATTCCGCTGTACCATCGGTCACCTCCACCAGCAGCCCGCCGGGCCTTTCGATCATCAGCGGCAATGCGTAATGGGCGGTGATCAGATGGGTATCGATTGCCAGCCGTAAAAGTTTCAGGCCCTTTTCGAGCGCGTGTTCCCAGACCGGTTTGTTCCACTCGGTCAAATGCTCACCGCCCCAGATATCGTTGACGAAAATATCAAGTCGTGCTTCCTCCCGGCGTATGCGGGCGACCAGTGCCTCGACTTCCGCGTGGACAAGATGATCCACCCGCACGGCAATGCCTTTGCCGCCGGCTTGGGTAACCAACTCGGCCGTCTCTTCGATCGTTTCCGGGCGGCCGTATTCCGATTGCTGTGTGCGTGTCGTGCGCCCGGTCACATAGACCGTTGCCCCGGCAGCCCCCAGCTCCACTGCGATGCCTCGGCCGGCACCGCGCGTACCGCCGGCCACAAGCGCGATCTTCCCTTGCAGGTCGGTTGCCATGTCATTGTCCTCCTCAATGGAATCGGAACCACAAACAGAGTTGATAATAAACGAACGTTCGTTCATAAACAAAATGAACGCAAGAGGAAATTGATGCCTCGCCCACGCACCCTGTCCGACCAGCACCTTCTTGATCTGGTGCTGACGCTGATCCATGCCGAGGGGCCGGAGGCGGCAACGTTTTCGGCTGTCTCCAAAGCAAGCGGCTTATCCGGCTCGACACTGGTGCAGCGGTTTTCGACCAAGACAGCGATGCTGCGTCAGGCTTTGCTGCATGCCTGGGACGAGCTGGATGCCGAGACGGCGCAGCTGTGCGGCTCAATCCCGAAGACACCTCTAGGTGCCGTCGCGCTGCTTGTCGGCCTGTCGCAGAACTACGGCGACAGCGCCGCCGTCTATGCCGACGGCCTGCGTTTGCTGCGCGAGGATTTTCGCGATCCCTTGCTGCAGGCCCGGGGAGCTGCCTGGGGGCGAACGCTGGTCGAGGCTATCAGCGCGTGTTTTGTGACTGTCAGTCGACCGGAAGTGACCGCCCGGCTGATGCTGGCGCAATGGCAGGGCTCGCTGCTCTGGTGGGGATTTGAGGTAGATGGCCCGGTCGTGCCCTATGTGGAAGCGCAGCTCCAGGAGTTTCTTGCCGAACTTGGCACATAATCCACGCCCCCTCGCCGGCTTTTCATCCGCAAATACGGCCCGGCGTAAAAACTCGGACATTTTCTGTTCGGTGATAGTGAAATCGCGGTTTCCAATATCTATCTCGTGCGGGGGCGTGAAATTGCCTTCGCCAAGCAAGCCGTGGGGGTGATGCGTGACTGACTATCGATCCGGTGCAACCCGGGCGACGGGCTTTTCTCTCGGAAGCCAGTGGATTGCCTATCATCACGGCGAATCGGGTGACGCGCTATTTCGGCGCACCGATGGTAGCGCTTATGCCAAAGTGGCTACCGGCAGCGGCGTGGCGCTGCTGGATGACGAGCGGCGGCGGACTGCATGGCTTTCCCCCTTCAGGATCGGATCTCCCGCAGTTCTCGATTGGCAGGTGTCGGACGACGTCGCGTGCCTCGTGACAAGTGCCGTGCCCGGCATTCCGGCAGATCAGCTCGAAGCGACTGAACTGATCAAAGCCTGGCCTTCGATCGCGGCGCGGGTGCGCGACCTCCACGCGATTCCGGCACAAGATTGCCCGTTTGACCGCGGCCTTCAGACCATGTTCGACCGGGCGGCCGACGTGGTTGGACGTGGCGGCGTCAATCCGGATTTCCTCGATCCAGACGATCAAGACACACCGCCGCAGACCCTGCTCGACCGGGTGCAAGCCGAACTGTCCGAGCGGCTGGTGCAGGAAAGCCTTGACCGTGTCGTTTGCCACGGTGATGCGTGTATGCCCAATTTCATGATCGATCCGGAAACGCTTCGCTGCACGGGAATGATCGATCTCGGGCGGTTGGGCATGGCGGACCGCTATGTCGACTTTGCACTGCTTGTCGGCAATACCCGCGAAACATGGCGCACCGTCGAGGAAGCGCAGGCTGCGCAAAATCGTTTGTTCGAGATGCACGCGATCGCGACTGCCGACCGGGCAAGGCTCGATTTCTATCTGCGTCTCGACCCGCTGACCTGGGCATAATGATCATTCGGCACGGAAGCCCGGCACAACATGTGCACGAGACTTTCTACTGACGGTAGTGTAGAGGAATTCAATCACCCACGACAGGAGCGGACAATGCCGTCGATCGAGTTGCTTATCGCCTTCATAGCCACCACGGCGGTCTTTGCCTATATTCCTGGTCCGGCAATGCTCTATGCGGCGGCCCAGACCATCGCACGCGGCCGTTGGTCCGGACTGATGGCGTCGCTGGGTATTCACCTCGGCGGCTACTTTCATGTCATTGCTGCGGCCGCAGGTCTGTCAATCCTGTTTCATGCCGTGCCAACACTTTACATGATCGTCAAATTTGCCGGCGCGGCCTATCTGATCTGGCTCGGCATTTCTCTGTTTCGTGCAAAGGTCGAGGACGCCGCCGCCCTGCCCGGCATCGCGCCGAAATCCGGCCGCCGCGCCTTCTTCGAAAGCGTCACCGTCGAGGTTCTCAATCCCAAGACGGCGATTTTCTTCGTGGCTTTCCTGCCGCAATTCGTCGATGCGTCGGCCACCTTCCCGGTCTGGCTGCAGCTGGCAATCCTTGGAACGATCGTCAACCTGATGTTTTCGTCGGCGGATATCGTCTGCGTGTTTCTGGCCGGTGCCGTGATGACAAAGCTGCGCCGTTCGAGCTCCGCACAACGCCTGATGCAGCGCGCCGGTGGTACCATGCTGGTCGGTCTTGGGGCGCATCTGGCTTTCCAGAAGAGCTGATCCCTTCCGGCCTCCGATGGCTGCGACTGCCGCTTCTTGCGAAGAAGCGGCAGTTCCAATTTGGTCGGCAGTATTCCCCCGCAAAACGATGAAATAAAAAGCTTTCTCCGCGAAACCTTTGATCCGCCGCACCCGTATCTGCGTAGACGACAACGTTGGATACGATGCGCGGATAAAAATGAAAAACAACGACCTTTCCCAGGAAAACCCTATCATCGTCTGGTTTCGCAAGGACCTGCGGCTGGACGACAATCATGCGCTTCATGCTGCTGCCCAAACCGGCCGCAGTATCATTCCCGTCTATATCCGCGAGCCTTCACAGTACGGCACAGGGCCGCTCGGCGCCGCACAGGCCTGGTGGCTGCATCATTCGCTGAAAGGCTTGGAAAAGGCACTTGGTGACCTCGGAAGCCGGCTTGCCCTTCGCAGCGGCGAGCCGGGTAGCGTATTGGCAAAGCTGATTACTGAGACCGGCGCATCAACCGTCCATTGGAATCGCCGCTATGACCCAAACGGCATCGCTGTCGATGGACCACTGAAAGACACGTTGGCCTCCACGGGAATAACCGTCAAAAGTTTTGCCGGACAGCTTCTCCACGAGCCCACACGGTTGAAGACGGGCTCGGGCACGCCATACCGCGTCTATACGCCATTCTGGCGCGCGCTCGAGGCATCCGGCGAGCCGGATCAGCCGCTGGAGCAGCCAGATGCGCTGGTTTCTCCAGCCGTATGGCCCGGCAGCGAGGATCTGGCCTCCTGGGCACTGTTGCCGACCGCTCCGGACTGGGCACAGACGTTTTCTGAAATCTGGACGCCGGGCGAGGCTGCAGCACTCGAAAGGCTGGAAGCATTCGTCGAGGATGATCTGTCCGGCTACAAGGTCAGGCGCGATCTGCCGGGAACCGACGGCACATCGCGGCTTTCGCCGCATCTGGCCATGGGGGAGATCTCCCCTGCCCGCATCTGGCACGCCACCCGCAATCTGCGGGATGTTCCCGCCGATGACTTGGTCACCTTTCGCAAGGAACTGGTCTGGCGCGATTTTTCCTACCACCTGCTCTTTCACAATCCGGATTTGCCGAAAGAAAATCTCAACCGGAAATATGACGCCTTCGCCTGGAGCGGCACCGACGACGATTTCAAACGCTGGACGAAGGGCCAAACCGGCTATCCGATCGTCGATGCCGGCATGCGCCAGCTTTGGCGGCACGGCACGATGCACAACCGCGTCCGCATGATCGCGGCATCCTTCCTGATCAAGGACCTGCTGATCGACTGGCGCCGGGGCGAGGCCTGGTTCCGGGATACGCTGGTGGATGCGGATCCGGCCTCCAACGCGGCAAGCTGGCAGTGGGTGGCCGGCAGCGGCGCCGATGCGTCGCCTTTCTTCCGGATCTTCAATCCTGTCTTGCAGGGGGAAAAGTTCGATCCCGACGGCATCTACGTCAAAACCTTCGTGCCGGAACTGTCGGACCTGCCCGCAAAATTCGTGCACCGGCCCTTCGAGGCGTCTCGAAGCGTCCTCGATGCCGCCGGTCTAAGACTGGGGGATACATACCCGGAACCGATCGTCGACCATACGAAGGCACGCGACCGCGCACTCGCCGCCTATAACAAGATCAAGGACGCAGCATGAACGCCCTCTTTTCGCAAGGCCAACATCATATTTCTGGCCGCCGCCTGTCGATCGCGGTTATAGGCTCCGGCGTTTCGGGCAGCTCTGCCGCATGGGCGCTCAATCCCGTCCACGATGTCATTCTCTATGAACAGGATACTCGCCCCGGCGGTCACACGGCCACGGTCGATATCGACTACGATGGCACGCCGCTCTCCGTCGATACCGGTTTTATCGTCTATAACGAGGCCAATTATCCAAATCTTAAAGCGCTATTTTCAGAGTTGGACGTCACGACGCATAAGAGCGACATGAGCTTTTCGGTGTCGCTCGATCAGGGACGGCTGGAATGGAGCGGCGACAATCTGGCCACCGTCTTTGCCCAGAAGCGCAATCTCGTCCGCCCCTCTTTCCTGATGATGCTGCGCGAAATCCTCCGGTTCAACCGCATCTGCCTTGAAGATCGAAGCGCGGGTCTGCTCAAGGCCATGTCGATCGGCGACTATCTCAACTGGCGTGGCTTTTCACCCGGCTTCACCAACAACTACCTGGCACCGATGGCAGCCGCGATCTGGTCGTCGCCGACAGCCAAGATGCTGGATTTTCCGGCTGAGAATTTCATTCAGTTCTTCGACAATCACCGGCTCATCTATTCCAAGCCGCACCCGTGGCGCACGGTGACCGGCGGCAGCCGAAACTATCTGCGCAAGCTGTTGCAGCCGCTTGGCGACCGGGTCCGTCTTGGATGCGGCGTGACATCAATCCGGCGGGAAGACGGCAGGGTGAGCATCACCGACGAGCGCGGCTCGACAAAAATCTTCGACAAGGTGATCATCGCCGCCCACAGCAACCAGGCACTGGCCATGCTTTCTGATCCCACCCCCGCGGAAAGCGCGCTGCTGTCGGCCGTTCCCTACCATCCAAACCGGGTCATCCTGCACCGCGATACCGCATTGATGCCGAAACGAAAAAAAGTCTGGGCTTCCTGGAATTACCTGCGCGCGACCAAACCCTGTGGATCGCAAGGTGTCGCCGTCAGCTACTGGATGAACCGTCTTCAGGGCATTGCGCCACAGCATCCATTGTTTGTGACGTTGAACCCGGAGCGCGAGCCAGCACCCGGGACCGTGTTTGCCGAATTTTCCTATGATCATCCGCAGTTCGACGCAGGCTCGATGGCCGCCCAGCGTGCCCTAAAGGCGATCCAGGGCGATAACGACACCTTCTTTGCCGGCGCCTGGACCGGATACGGCTTTCATGAGGATGGCCTGGCATCGGGGCTTGCTGCTGCAGAGGAACTTGGCGGTATCATCCCCTGGCGCCAGCAGATATCATCGGTGTTCAGGGAGGCGGCAGAATAGATGCGTGCGTCATCCGGATCGGACATGACGAGGAACGGCGCGCCGCCGCAGGCGGCGGCAGCGCTTTATGCCGGCCAGGTCATGCATCAGCGGATGAAGCCGGTCGGCCACCGTTTCAGCTATGATGTCTTTTCTCTGATGATCGATCTCGACAGGCTCGACGAGGCGGATAGGCTGAGTAAGGTCTTCTCCGTCAATCGCCGCAATCTTCTGTCGTTCCACGAGAAGGATCATACGGGCGATAGTGCAGTGTCGCTGCGCCGCTACGTCGATACGCTGTTGCGGCAGACTGGCATGCCGATCCTTCCGGCGCGAGTGCTTCTGGTCTGCTACCCGCGTATCCTCGGTCTCGTCTTCAATCCGCTTTCGGTCTATTACGCCTATGAAAACGACGGCGCCCTGAGTGCGATGATCTACGAGGTTCGCAACACGTTCGGCGAACGCCACACCTATGTCTGCCCGATCGGACCGGATGATGTCTCGGACGCCGGCATTCGCCAGCAATGCGACAAGCTGTTTCACGTCTCGCCGTTCATTCCGATGGCCATGCGCTACCAGTTCCGCATGCTGCCGCCGGGAGATGCTATCCGCTGGCGCATTCTGGAGACCGACAAGGACGGGCCTTTGCTGGCTGCAACCTTCTCCGGTGTTCAAGTGCCGTTGAAAACAGGCAAGATTTTGCGTCTTGTTGCCCGCATTCCGCATCTTACACTCAAGATCGTCGCAGGGATTCACTGGGAGGCCTTGAAGCTCTGGATCAAAGGCGTCCGCTATATCCCGCGGCCGCAGGCGCCCGAACCGACGAGCGCCTGGAAGGAGGGCCGCAGGACAAGCCACGATTTTTCTCATGAATCCCAGGTTGGCGGCCCGGCGGAATGAGGCTATTTTGTGTCACGAGCAATGATTGCTGAGGAACTGTCGAATGAGCACAGCAGGCACCGGTTATTGTGACCCGAAAGATGGAGAGCGTCTTTCAACGGAAAATTTATCGCGCATTGTCAAAGGCCTACCCGCAAAAGCTCAGATGGTTCTGCGTGGTCTTGTCCATATGCAGGCGGGATGTCTGAAGCTGACATTGCCTGATAGCCGCACCGTGGTCGTCAAGGGCAAGGCGCAAGGGCCTGTCGCTTCCGTCACGCTGCATAACTGGAACCTGCCGCAACGGGCGCTGACCGGCGGCACCATTGCCGTTGCCGAAAGCTACATGGACGGCGACTGGGACAGCCCGGATGTTGGCGCATTTCTGGAACTCTTCCTTGTCAATACCGACGTCGGCCGCAATTTCTCCAATGGCGCACGCGGCGTGCTGCGGCTGGTCGAAAAATTCCGCCACTGGATGAACGCCAATACCAAATCCGGTTCGAAGAAGAACATTTCCGCCCATTACGATCTTGGCAATGCCTTCTACAAGCAGTGGCTCGATCCGACGATGACCTATTCCTCGGCCCTCTATTCGACGGGTGCCAATGACCTGCAATCGGCCCAGCGCGCCAAGTACAAGGCGTTAGCGGATGCCGCCGGTATCAAAGCCAGCCACCATGTGCTGGAAATCGGCTGCGGCTGGGGTGGTTTTGCCGAATATGCGGCAAGTGAGATCGGCTGCAAGGTGACAGGGCTGACGATCAGCCGCGAACAGCTTGCTTTTGCCAACGAGAGGATGAAGAACGCCGGCCTGTCCGACAAGGTAGAGATCAAGTTCCAGGACTATCGCGACGAGGCCGGGATGTATGACCGGATCGTCTCCATCGAGATGTTCGAGGCCGTCGGAGAAAAATACTGGCCGGCCTATTTTTCGCAATTGCAGCGCTGCCTGAAGCCGGGCGGCAAGGCCGGACTGCAGATCATCACCATCAAGCCGGAAGCCTATGAAGAATATCGCGCCAATCCGGATTTCATCCAGAAATATGTTTTTCCGGGCGGCATGCTGCCGACCCCGCAACATCTGATCGATCTCGGCCGCAAGGTGGGTTTGAAGATCAGCGGCGATTTCGGTTTCGGGCTGGATTACGCTCGCACGCTCGCTGAATGGCGCGAGCGCTTCTGGAACGTCTGGGACAAGGTCGAACCGCTCGGTTTCGATATCCGCTTCAAACGGCTTTGGGAGTTCTATCTGTTCTATTGCGAAGCCGGTTTCCGGGCCAAGAATATCGACGTCAGACAGATCGTGTATGAATAAACCCGCAACCGGCGGCGGTGCCGAGATGCAGATCAGCCGCCGGATGCTTTTCGCCTACGCCCTTCCTGCAGCGCCGCTCGCAGCCCTCGGCCTGCCGCTCTATTCGCTTGTTCCTACCTACTATACAGAAACTCTCGGCCTGCCGATTGCCTCTGTCGGTTGGGCGGTGCTGATCGTGCGCCTGTTCGATGCGGTCACCGATCCACTTGCAGGCTATGCAGCAGACCGGATCAATCCGGGTTTCGGCCGCCGCCGGCTGCTCTTCCTTCTGTCCTTGCCTATCGCTGCCCTGTCGGCCTTGATGCTCTATTGGCCTGCAGACGGCGCCGGCGTTGCGTGGCTTACCGTCTGGGGCATGCTGACATCGCTGGGCTTCACGCTGGCGGTCGTGCCCTACTCCGCCTGGGGTGCCGAGCTCGTCTCGGACTATAATGGCCGTACGCGGCTGACTTCGACGCGGGAAGGCCTGACGCTGGTCGGGACGCTGATCGCCATCGTTTTGCCGTTTGCAATAGGCTTTGAGCAGAAGGGCTTTTCCGGTCTTGCGGTGCTGGGCATCGCCGTCGCCGCGATGCTCTTGCTGTTTGGCAGCCTCACCGTCTGGCTCGTTCCCGAACCCGTAGACACAACAAAAAGACGGTTGCCGTTGCTGCAATCGCTGTCCTTCCTTGTAGCCAACAGGCCTTTCCTGCGGCTGATCGCTGCATTTTTCCTCAACGGTCTCGCCAACGGTATTCCGGCGACGCTGTTTCTCTATTTCGTCTCAGCTCGGCTGCTTTTGCCGGAACTCCGCGGGCCGTTGCTCTTCCTGTATTTCCTTAGCGCCATCGTGGGCGTACCGCTTGCCGCGCTGGCGGCGCGAAAGCTTGGCAAACACCGTGCATGGTCTGTCGCGATGATTGCCGCTTGCGCCATTTTTTCAATGGCGCCCTTTCTGTCCTCCGGCGCAGCCATCCCTTTCGCGCTGATCTGCTCGGCAACCGGCCTGTTGCTTGGTTTCGATCTGGCTCTGCCGCCCTCGATCCAGGCCGATGTCATCGATGCCGATACCGCCGCCTCCGGCGATCAGCGCAGCGGTCTCTACTTCGCCGCCTGGGGTCTTGCGACAAAGCTTTCGCTGGCAGCCGGCGTCGGCATAGTTTTTCCGTTACTCGGCTACTTCGGTTTCAATCCTTTTCCCGATGCGCATAACGACGAAACGGCGCTATTTGCCCTTGCCGCGATATATGCCTGGGTGCCGGTAGCGCTGAAACTCGCAGCGATAGCACTGATGTGGAATTTTCCGCTGGATAAGACTGCCCAGAACGAATTGCAGGCTCGTATCCGGCAATAACGTCACCGCCCGCTTTACCGCCTTCTCCGAAATGCCTATGGAAGCAGCAGTTTTCCAACTGCTAGTATCGAAGGTGACGGCGTGCGTCTTGCATGGATTTTTCTGGCGCTTGCCATTGCAACCGAAGTGATCGGCCTGACCGTGATGAAGGCAGCGTCCACAGGCGGCGGTGTCTGGGGCTATGCCGTCATGTATGTATCGATTGCCCTCTCCTACGTTTTCCTTGCCAAGGCCGTGAAGAGAATCTCCGTCGGCGTCGCCTACGCGATCTGGGAAGGGTCCGGCATCGCGCTGATAACCCTGGTTTCGGTGTTCGTTTTCAATCATGTGCTGAACTATCAGGAAATGATCGGCCTGATGATGGCGGTTGGCGGGATCATCCTGGTCAATGCCGGCGAAGTGCACGAAGAAGAGGAGGTTGCCGATGACCTCGCCTAACATCTATTTCATCTTCGCTGTTCTGGCCGGTGTGCTGGATGTCGCCGCCAATCTTGCCTCCACCAAGTCGAACGGCTTTGCCCGCCGCGGCTGGGGTGTGCTGTCCATCCTGCTCGTGCTTGCAGCCTTCGCCTTGCTGGTCGAGGCTGTCAAGGGCATGGAACTGGCGATCGCGTATGCCATCCTCGGCGCAACCGGCATTTTCGGCACGGCGATCTCGGCCCGCATTCTTTTCGGCCAGAAGCTGAAGCCGATTGGCTGGGTAGGACTTGCTCTTGTCTTCGGGGCAGTGATCGTCCTTCACACCGCCTGAGGATCCCGCTCAAGCACATCGACGGCATGCCCACCGGTGACCAGCGGCCGCGTTTTCCATCCGGTCGCCCTATTGATCAGCCAGAAATAAACGCCATAGGGCAAGAGGTTTAGCAGCTTCATGACGTAGGTGAAGCGCCTTGGAAACGTGATCTCGAAGCCGCTGGATTTCAGGCCTTCTGCAATGCGATCGGCCGCCACCTCGGCACTGACGAGGGCTGGCATCGGAAATGCATTCTTTGCCGTTGCCGCTGTTTCAACGAAGCCGGGATTGATGATCTGCAGGCGCACCCCCACCTTGTCGAGATCGAACTTCAGGCTTTCCGCCATGTTGATCAGCGCTGCCTTGGTTGCGCCATAGGCAGCACTTGTCGGTAGGCCGCCATATCCGGTGACCGAGGACACGATAGCAATCTGGCCATGCCCCGTCGCCTTCATATGACGCACGGCCGGCAGCAGACAGTTGACCGTTCCGTTCAGGTTGATTGCAAAAGTCTTTTCGAAATCCTCACGGTGCAGGTCTTCGCCGTGAACGGCAACGTAGACGCCGGCATTGAGAACCGCGAGCACCATCGATCCGTGCTCGTATTCGATAGCAGCCAGTATCCGTTCCATATCGCGCGGATCGGTCACGTCGCCGTCGAGCACGATAACCTTGCCAGGTCCGGGTGATTCATGCTGCAACTGGACCAGTTTCTCGTGATCACGCGCGGTGACCACGACGTTGAAACCGTCCCTGACCAGCCGCAGAGCCAGGGCCCGGCCAATGCCGGAGCTTGCTCCCGTGACCCAGGCCAGACCCATCTCGGGGTGTGCGACAAAATCGGTCATGGGGTTTCCTTTCGCTGCTTTATCGCGGACCCCGGAAACCGGGATCACCAAACAATACGCATTGAAATGTAGTTTGTTCCCGCATTCGGGCCATTGTTCGGCAAAATGTCAGCCGATCATGTCACCGAGCAATTGTCTCCATGAGCCGGTCAGCTTGACGGGTGCCTGGGAGACGGCAAAGCCAATGCACGGGCATTCGGCTTCCGCCACGGGACGGTGGTCGATGCTTTCGTCTGCCACCGATATGTCACCTTTGGCAAAGCGCCCGCGCGTATCGTTGAAGGCGCCGTCGAGAACCAGCGAAAGCTCATAGCCTTCATGCGTATGGGCCGGAATCACGCGTCCCGGCTTCAGCCAGAAGAAGCTGACATCGCAACCGTCGATCTTTCCAAGGCTGTATTCCTTGAAGCCCGGCAGCTTTCGTTTCCAGGGGATTTCAGCGGCATTAAGCCCGGCAAAATCGCGAATGGCCTTTGGAAAAAAGGCGTTTACAGGCTGTGCGGATGCCGTGTCAGCCATTGCCAGAGGGGCTGCCGCGAAAACGGCTTTCAATGCTTCGTCTCTTAACCTGAGAGAAACCGGCTCCATGTGTTCCAAGATATCGCCGACGACCGTTTCGTACTCGGCAACCTGGGGTCTATTAACGGATTGCATCTCAAGATGCGCTTCGACGAGTACACGCGCCGGCTCCGGCAGAATGCCGGCAGCATATCGTGCCATCAAGGCATCTACTGTATCCAGCTGAACATCAGCCATTGATTGTCTTTACCTGTTTTGCCGCAGGGCGAAGCGGAAACTACCGCCTCACTACGCTAAGGGTCAAGAAATGGATCACCCCGGTTGTGAAACGCCGTCCTCCACTTTTGGGTCGATTTTTGCCCGCGACAGCGTCAAGGTGAAACGCTATTTCTTGCTTGAGCAGCAGCGTCGGCCGAAAAGACGCTAGGATTTCGGTATGTTGAACTGCAAGGGCTTTTGTGGCTCAGGCAGTTCCATCATGTCCTGTTCAAATCCTCATCCGCTTCAGGTTCCTGCCTGACGCAATTATCCGCAGCCGAGAGGTTTACTCATGCCCGTTCTGACTTCCGTTCTCGATGCCATCGGCAATACGCCGCTGATCCGCCTCAAGGGTGCCTCGGAAGCAACCGGGTGCACGATCCTCGGCAAGGCCGAGTTTCTCAATCCGGGCCAATCGGTCAAGGATCGTGCCGCGCTGTCGATCATCCGTCACGCCGAAAAAACCGGCCAGCTGAAGCCGGGCGGCGTCATCGTCGAGGGCACGGCCGGAAATACCGGAATCGGCTTGGCGCTGGTTGCCCAGACGCTCGGCTACCGCACGGTCATCGTCATTCCGGAGACGCAGAGCGAGGAAAAGAAGGACGCGCTGCGTCTTCTCGGCGCCGAACTCATCGAGGTTCCCGCGGTTCCGTACAAGAACCCCAACAATTACGTAAAACTGTCCGGCCGTGTCGCTGCTGAACTGGCAAAGACGGAACCGAACGGCGCGATCTGGGCAAACCAGTTCGACAACGTCGCCAACCGCGACGCCCATGTCGAAACCACCGCACCGGAAATTTGGCGCGATACCGATGGCAAGGTCGATGGCTTCATCTGCGCGGTCGGCTCCGGCGGCACGCTGGCCGGCGTCGCCCTTGGCCTGAAGGCGAAGAACCCGGACGTCAAGATCGGTATCGCCGATCCGGAGGGCGCGGCACTCTACAATTTTTACGCCCATGGCGAGCTGAAATCGGAAGGTGGATCGATCACTGAGGGCATCGGCCAAGGACGCATCACCGCCAACCTCGAAGGTTTCACGCCGGATTTTGCCTATCAGATACCGGATGCCGAAGCCGTACAGTTGGTGTTCGATCTTGTTGAAAAGGAAGGCATTTGCGTTGGCGGTTCCTCCGGCATCAACATTGCCGGCGCCATTCGCCTGGCAAAAGATCTGGGACCGGGACATACCATCGTGACGATCCTCTGCGACTATGGTAACCGCTATCAGTCGAAACTGTTCAACCCGGCATTTCTGAAATCCAAGGGCCTTCCTGTTCCGGCCTGGCTGACGCGAAATTCCGGAATAACGGTGCCATACGAACCCGCCGGATAAAGCATCTCATGACCACACTTCCTCTTTTTCGCGACGATTTCTATCTTTCAACCACGGAAGCAATCGTCACAGGAATACGGGAAGACGGCGGCATCGAGCTGGACCAGACCTGTTTTTACGCGACGTCGGGTGGTCAGCCCGGCGATAACGGTTTCTTCGAGCGCGCCGATGGCAGCCGCATCGAGATCGAGACCACCTGCCACGGTGACACCAAGAATATCATCATCCATGTCCCTGCTGCCGATCAACCCTTAGCGCTGGTCGGGGAAAAGCTGGTTCTGCACATCGACTGGGCACGCCGCTACAAGCTGATGCGCATGCACACGGCCTGCCACCTGCTCTCGGTTGTCTGTCAGTATCCGATTACGGGTGCCGCCGTCGGCGAAGATGAGAGCCGCGTCGATTTCGACATGAGCGAAACCATAGACAAGGACGCCGTCACCGCGGCGATGATGGCGCTGGTCGAGGGCAATCACCCGATATACCTGCAATGGATCACCGACGCGGAACTGGCGGCCAATCCCGATATCGTCAAATCGAAGAATGTCCGCCCGCCGATCGGCCTCGGCCGTGTCAGCCTTGTCTGCATCGGCGAGAACGCATCGGTCGATAGCCAGCCCTGCGGCGGCACGCATGTGTCCGAAACCCAGGAGGTCGGTGCGATCTACATTGCCAAGATCGAAAAGAAGGGCAAGGAAAACCGGCGTTTCCGCATCCGTTTCGGCACGCCAGACGCCACGTCCACCGGAGAGTAATCGATGACCGAACAGAAAAGCGCTTTCGTCGTTTCCGCCGATTGGTTGCAGCAGCGGCTGACCGATCCTTTGGTGAAGGTTGTCGATGCAGCCTGGTATCTGCCAGCACAGAAGCGGGACCCGAAGGCCGAATACGCCGCTGGACATATTCCCGGCGCCATCTTTTACGACCAGGACGCCATCGCCGACCTGACGAGCGGCCTGCCGCACACCATTCCCTCGCCCGAATCGTTTGCAGAATCGGTCGGCAAGCTGGGCATCAGCGAGAACGATACGATCGTCGTCTATGACGGCCCGGGTATCTTTACCGCGCCGCGCGTCTGGTGGCTGCTGCGCAGCATGGGTGCGAAGTCGGTGTTTGTCCTGGATGGCGGCATCGATGGCTGGAAGGCGGAGAGCCGCCCGGTCACCACGGATGTCCCGCAGCCAAAACCTGCAACATTCCATCCAACGTTCAACGCTGAGGCCGTGAGCTCGTTTGCGCAAATGCGTGACATCGTCGCAACCGGCTCTCGCCAGATTGCCGATGCCCGCGGGGCCGCACGCTTTACCGGCGAGGAAGCCGAACCCAGAGCCGGAATGCGCTCCGGCCACATGCCCGGCGCCAAAAGCCTGCCTTCCGGTGTCTTTTCGACTGGCGGCAAGCTGAAATCGCTCGACGCCCTGCGCGAAACGATCGAGGCGGCGGGTATCGATCTCGACAAGCCAGTTGTCACCTCCTGCGGTTCCGGCGTCACCGCAGCGATCATCATGCTGGCATTGCAATCGCTGGGCCACACCGACAATACGCTCTATGATGGCTCGTGGTCCGAATGGGGCAGCCGGGCAGATACACCCGTCGTTACCGGGAAAGAATGATCAGCATGGCCAAGGACAAAGCAGTCGAAGCGCTCGACGTTCGCGTCACCGAACTGGAAATGACCGCACCACCCAAGCAGAGCCTGCCGGTGCCGGTCAATATCCAGACCGCGATCATGCGCGTTCCGGAAATTCCGCTGCCCTTCTATCGCTTTCTCTACCTGCAGGTCGGCAAACGCTGGAACTGGGTCGATCGGCTGCGGATGAGCGATGCCGACCTTGCCGGCGCCCTGCACGACAAGCGCAATGCCGTCACGGTGCTCTACGTCAACGGCGCGCCCGCCGGTTTCTTCGAGCTGCTGCAGGTGGATGAGGATACTGTCGAACTCTCCCATTTCGGCATGTTCGAACATGCGCTTGGCCTTGGGCTGGGCAAATGGTTCCTGCTGCAGACGCTCTATGCCGCCTGGAACTTAAATCCGAAGACGGTGCGTGTCGCGACCAACACCCTCGATCATCCCCGCGCGCTGCAACTCTACCAGCGATTCGGTTTTTCCCCGGTCTCGACCCATGATGCCAAGGTCCTGCCGCTCAGTGACGACGAGCTGCTGGGGTTCGCACGCGGGCTCTGACGTTCGCAACGGCAAGTATCGGGTGTCGCTCCATGTCGGCACATGGCATTTCCTTCGGCATTGAAACCGGAGGAACCCGAGATGCCCCTACGTTACCAACCGATGCCGAGCGATCTTGCCGCGCGCTACCGCCGCCGCGAGCCTGATGCCTACGGCCTGACACCGGAACTGCATGTCTCCGATGGCCACGGCATGCCCTGCCGTCATTGCCTCGCCAATATCGCCGAGGGTGATGGCTATCTGATTCTTGCCTATAGCCCCTTTCCAGAGCTTCAGCCCTATGCGGAAACCGGACCCATTTTTCTGCATGCGGACCAATGCGAGGCCTATATCGGTGGCGAGGCCGTCCCGCCGATCCTGACCACCAGCAAGGATTATCTTTTGCGCGGCTACCGTGCTGACGACCGGATCGTCTATGGCACCGGCGCAGTCATTCCGGTTACCGGTATCGATGTCCGGGCAAGCGAGCTGCTGGAGAAACCTGAGGTAGCCTATATCCATGTTCGCTCGGCCCGCAACAATTGTTATCAATGCCGTATCGAGCGCGCATGAAAACGGGGCCGGAAGATGCCGGCCCCGCCTACATCAACACTTCTGACGATGGGATCACGCGATCTTCAATACCGCCTCCGGGGCATAGCTCTCATAACCAAGAGCCTCAGCAACCGCCTTGTTGGTGATGCGCCCCTTGTGAACATTGAGGCCTGCACGCAGATGCCGGTCCTCGGCAATCGCCTTCAGGCCACGGTCGGCCAACTGCAGGCCGTAGAACAGCGTCGCATTGTTGAGCGCATGTGCCGATGTCACCGGAACGGCTCCGGGCATATTGGCGACGCAATAGTGCACGACGCCATCGACTTCATAGGTCGGATCGGAATGCGTCGTCGCATGCGAGGTCTCGAAGCAGCCGCCCTGGTCGATGGCGACATCGACGATGACAGCGCCCTTCTTCATGCCGGACAGCATCTCGCGCGTCACCAGTTTCGGTGCTGCGGCACCGGGGATCAGCACGGCGCCAATCACCAGATCGGCAGAAAAGACTTCCTCTTCCAGCGCATCGATGGTCGAAAACCGGGTATGGACGCGCCCGGCAAACAGATCGTCGAGCTGGCGCAGGCGGGGAATGGAGCGGTCGAGAATGGTCACGTCGGCCCCAAGTCCGGCGGCCATGCGCGCGGCATGTAGACCGACGACGCCACCGCCGATGATTGTGACCTTGGCGGGCAGAACGCCTGGCACGCCACCGAGCAGGATACCGCGGCCGCCGTTGGCTTTCTGCAGCGATGTGGCGCCGGCCTGGATCGCCAGCCGCCCGGCAACCTCTGACATTGGCGCCAAAAGCGGCAGGCCGCCACGATCGTCGGTGACTGTTTCATAAGCGATTGCTGTGACGCCGGAGGCAAGCAGCCCCTTGGTCTGTTCCGGATCGGGAGCAAGATGCAAATAGGTGTAGAGGATCTGACCGTCGCGAAGCTGCGCCCATTCGGCCGGCTGCGGCTCCTTGACCTTGACGATCATGTCGGACTTTTCAAAGACGTCCTTGGCGGTGGCGACGATTTTTGCCCCGGCCGCTCGGTAGCTGTCGTCTTCCGCGCCAATGCCTGCGCCGGCCTTTGTTTCGATGATCACCTCGTGGCCATGCGCCACATATTCCCTCACAGATCCGGGTGTTAAACCGACACGATATTCATGGTTTTTGATTTCCTTCGGGCAACCGACACGCATCTTCGCGTTCCTCTCCTATGCAGCTTTCGCCATCGTTGTTTTACCCGCGTAGCGAAACAGAAAGATCACCGTATGTCCTTGCAAAATGACGGGTTGATCGCGTAATATTTGGTAGATTATTGCGTTTTTGATGGAAAATTCGAAGGATATTCGATTGGCGGCAATGGATGCAATTGATGCTGCGATCTTGAGGATTATGCAGCAGAACGGTCGGATCGCCAATGCTGAACTGGCCGAAAAAATCGGCCTGTCGGATTCGGCCTGCTCGCGCCGGGTCGATATCCTCGAAAAATCCGGCGTCATCAGCGGCTATCACGCGCGCCTGTCGCACAAGGCGCTCGACTACCGCATCATGGTCATCGTCCATATCTCGCTGTCAGGCCAGTTTGCCAAGACCTTGACGGAGTTTGAGGCAGCGGTGAAACTCTGTCCGAATGTGCTGGTCTGCTATCTGATGTCGGGAGAATACGACTATATCCTGCGCGTCGCCGCCAAGGACCTTGAGGACTATGAGCGCATCCACCGGGATTGGCTGTCGGCCCTGCCCCACGTGGTCAAGATCAATTCCAGCTTCTCGCTGCGGGAGATTATCGACCGGCCGAATGTCGGTGTTTGAATGCCGCTATGGGATAGTTTCCAGCGCTTCAGACCACGCAATTGCGCCCTCTGCGCTTGGCTTCATATAACCGCAAGTCGGCCTTCGACAGCAGATCGCGGGTGGTCGTTCCGTCGATAGGTGTCGAAGCAATGCCGATGCTGACGGTAACGGCAGATTGATCCGATGTCGTCACGTCACTGAGAACACGTAGCCGCAACTGCTCGGAACGTGATAAGGCGCCGTTGTGATCCAAACCATCACACAGGACGACGAATTCCTCTCCGCCGTAGCGAAAAAGGTGATCACTCGGGCGCAGGCCTGCCTGGATGGCGTCGGTAATAGATTTCAGCACCCGGTCGCCTTCGAGATGACCAAAGCGGTCGTTAATGCTCTTGAAGTGATCGGCATCGATCATGATCAGGCTGATGGCGCTGCCCGACGTCACCGCGTGGCGGATCAACCGCGGCGCTTCGAACTCGAAACGGCTGCGATCAAGCACACCGGTCAGCATATCTCGCCCCGACTTCGATAGCAGGTCCTCGTAACGCTCCCGGAATGTCAGCGTGTTGAAGATGTCACCGATCGGCTGCCGCAGGACGGACAGGACCGAATGACTGGAAAAATGCAGATAGGCACCCAGAATCAGCGAATAGACGACCGCCGCCCCCATCTTGGCAATCCAGCCGCCCCAGAACACTTCGGCCGGAGCATCGTTGAGTGCATGCAGAGCGAGATGGAACCCAGCCTGGTCGAAGGTCAGCACCACGACGCCGCAGATGAGAAAGCGCAAGGTAAGAAACCCGCGCATCCAACGGCCGATCCGCTCGTAAAGCAGGATGATCAGCAGCGAGTCGAGATAGAGCAGCAGCGTCCCCCACAGCATCAGCCAGCCCATCTCGTCGATGAACGCGAGGTCCGCACTGCGATTGGGAACGGCCGCAACTGTCTGATGCATCTGTAAGAGCAGGCTGAGGGCGACGGTGAGAAAATTGCCTGCCAAAAGGCCGTAGATTGGCTGACGCACGGTTGCTGCGTCCTCCTTCACGTAAAGAAGGAGGATCATCATCAACTTGCCGGCAAACAGCACGGCAGAACCCGGCGAAATCACGCCGAACGGCAGGTGCACGTAGAAAACAGCTGCCAGATAGGTCTCGATGAAATGCAGGACGCCGAGAGCTGCGATAAAGACGCCAAGGCCCAGACGGTGGCGCAGGTGTAGCAGCGTGACCATGACTGCGAGGTAGACAAGGCCTTCGCAGAAAAACAGGGCTACATTGCTCATCGCCAGATATTCACTCGAATTTTCACTGTGCGAATCTATAAACGGCAAATTTAAAGAAACGTTTAGGGTTTTGCGGCCGCTTGTTAAAAGCGAAACGATGGGGGCGCCTCAAAGTCGATCGCGTGCGGCCCTTCAATTTTCCGCAGCAAGAACTTCTGCCGACGGCAGTTCGAACAACAGAGTTTTCAAATGTCCGGAGTTATACCTGCCGGGAGGCAACGTCATCGGCAAACAGCGACGGGCCGTGCTGGTCGATGATCTGATGCGCTTTGCGCAGCGTCGCGTCGATCACATCCTGTTCCGACGTGAAAACGTCGGCACGGATGAACGTGCGGACACGTATGCCCCCTTCGATCTCCTTTTCAACCGAACCAGCCAGCCGGAACTGTGAACCCTCGCGGATCGGCGTGGCGCGAATCAGGCAGTCGCCATAGGTCTCCGTCTTGCCCGAAGACGCAGCCGGCTCGGAGCCCTTGGAAAAACCGAACAGTTTTGACAGAAAAGAAGCCATGCGAAAGACTTACTCATGGCAAACAGGGCTGTCAAAGGCTAAGTTCTGCCCATCCGCGATCCGCTCGCAGGTTCGAGGAAAAATGGAATGACAAGGGTGCTGCCGCGATCATGACATCGGGTTTTTCGGCCATCGGATCGACTGACTGTGTCGAAGCATATCTCGCCGCCAGCGAATCGGCCTTCCCCGATATCAGGCCGGGATTGGCCAAGCAGGTCGTCTGGGCCGATCCTCTCGCAAAGCACCGAACGCCGCTTGCGATTGTCTACATCCATGGATTTTCCGCGTCCAAGGGCGAGGTTCGTCCCCTGCCCGATCTCGTGGCGACGGCGCTTAACGCCAACCTGTTTTACACGCGCCTTGCCGGACATGGCCGCAGCGGCGATGCAATGGCTGAGGCCTCGGTGGACGACTGGCAGGAGGATATGCGCGAAGCGCTGGATATTGCCGCGCTGCTCGGCGACAGAACGCTGATCATTGCAACCTCTACCGGCGCGACACTCGCCACCTGGGCTCTTTCGCAGCCCCCATTGGCCGCACGCATCGAGGGCGCCGCTTTTCTGGCTCCCAATTTCCGGATCAGGGGACGTGGCGCGTTCCTTTTGACGGCGCCGCTTGCCCGCCTGAGCTCGCGTCTCATCCTTGGCCGCCGCCGCTCTTTTGCCCCGCTGAACGCCCTTCACGCTGCCTATTGGACCACGGACTATCCGGTCTGCGCGCTCCTGCCTGTGGCATCACTGGTCGCGAAAGCCCGGTCGCTACCCTTTGAAACGATACCGACCCCGACGCTGTTCATTCAATCGCCGGCGGATCAGGTTGTCGATGCGCGGCAAACCTCTGCTGTCGCCGCGCGTTGGGGCGGCCCGGCAGATATCCTCGACCCAGGTGAAATCGGCGATCCCTATGGGCACGTGGCCGCAGGCGACGTCCTGTCGCCAAAAACGACAGACCGGCTGGCGGATATCATCATTGATTGGTTTAATAAAGCCAATCAATGGTCGGATATTAAAGAATAATATTAGATTACCAAGTTAGCCAATATCTCATTGTCGGTGATATCCTGATAATGCAGTCCGGCCCGGTCGAAAGCCGCTTTCAGCCTTGGAAAATTCTCCGGATGTTTGGTTTCGATGCCGATCAGGATCGAGCCGAAATTGCGCGCCGATTTCTTCAAATATTCGAACCGGGCGATATCGTCCTCCTCGCCGAGCAGGCCGAGAAAATCCTTCAGCGCGCCGGGGCGCTGCGGCATCCGCAGGATAAAATATTTTTTCAGGCCGGCATGCCGCATTGCCCGTTCCTTGACGTCAGGCAGGCGTTCGAAGTCGAAATTGCCACCGGAAACCACGGCGACAACCGTCTTGCCCTCCAGCGCCGCTCGGCCGAGCGTTTCCAGAGCCGTGATCGACAAGGCACCCGCCGGTTCCAGCACGACGCCTTCGACGTTCAACATGTCGGTGATCGTGACGCAGATGGCATTTTCCGCCAGAAGCAGAACTTGATCTGTTGAGAAATGCTTCAGCGCCGCGAAATTCAGGTCACCGATACGCCCGACTGCAGCGCCATCGACGAAATTATCGATCTGGTCGAGTGTTACCACCGACCCTATCTCTAAGCTACGGCGCAGGCTCGGCGCGCCCTCCGGCTCACAGAAGATGAAGGCTTCGGGCCGGATACGGTCATTCAGATAGCCGGTCATGCCGGCCGAAAGGCCGCCGCCGCCGACCGGCATGATCACCAGATCCGGGATGACGCCGTCTGGCAACTGCTCAACCATCTCGGCGGCCACCGTCGCCTGGCCTTCGATGATATCGGCATGGTCGAACGGCGGCACCATGACACCGGCGATCCGCTCCACATGCTCGCGTGCCGCCTGATAGCACTGGTCGAAGAAGTCGCCGACCAGCTTGATGGTGATGAACTCGCCGCCGAATATCCGCGTCTTGTCGATCTTTTGCTGCGGTGTCGTCACCGGCATGAAGACCACGCCCGGCACGCCAAAATGGCGGCAGACAAAGGCAAACCCTTGCGCGTGATTGCCGGCAGACGCACAGACGAAGGTCTTTCCGGTTCCACCAGTGGCAATCACCTTGCGGAAAAAGTTGAACGCGCCCCTGATCTTGTAGGATCGCACCGGCGAAAGGTCCTCGCGCTTCAGATAGATCGTCGCGCCGTAACGCGCGCTCAGATGATCGTTGAGCTGCAGCGGCGTTGCCGGGAACAATGCGCGCAAAGCCTCGACGGCATTATCAACGTCCTGCTTCATGGAATGCGGTCTTTCGTTCGGGTTCGGATCGCCCTGCCTATGCCACATCGCAGCCGGCTAAACCACAGCTATTCGTCATTAAGTGGATTAGATTACTCACCTTTTTGAGTGTTGGCCCGCCTTGACTCCGGCCGGCAAATGCCGAACATCCGTAACAATGCAGGATCAGGGGAGAGGCAATGCGCAACGGCAATCGAAAAGGCGGCCTGACAGGCGCAATCACCGCAGCCCCTCTCCTGTTGCTGTTGGCCAACCCTGCTCTCGCCGGACCTTTCGCAGAGGCAGCAACGAAGGCGGAAGCGCTGGCAGCGGCCGGCGATACGCTCGGTGCCCATGATGCTATGCGCTCTGCAATCAGCGCATTTTCAGCGACGTTACCCTTTTCCGTCGGCAAAGCGGTGTTCGTCGCAGCTCCTCCTATTGGTTACGCCATGTATGAGCAAAAGCCGCAGCCGGTGTTCAAGCCGGGTGAAGCCCTCATCTCCTATGTCGAGCCGATAGGCCTGAATTGGAAAACGTCGGCGGTTGCAGGCAAGGTAGAAACGCATTTTACGGTCGATTTGGACATTCTCAGCGCTTCGGGCGAGGTGCTGGGCAATAAGAAGGCTTTTGGTGACTTTACGTTCACCAGTTTTTTCCACAACCAGGAAATCTATGCGACGTTGACCACGGACGTCAGCGGCGCTGCAGCAGGCGATTATGTTCTGCGGTTTCATTTCAACGATCTGAACAGTGGCAAGTCCGCAAGCGTCGATCAGAAGTTCACGATCGCTGCCGCACCTCCAGCGCCGTAACGGCTCAGGCCTTGTTCTTCGACGCCGCGATCATGTCGATCATCATCTTCACATCCGCCTCCGCCGCGTCGAGAAGGGCTTCGTCGCGGGCGCGGATGACGAGATCAGTCGAAAATGATGTGCCGTCGAATTTCGGATAGGACCCGATGCTGGTCAGGGGATGTGCCTTCTGCACCTCGCCGAGCGGTCCGCCGATATCGCCTTCCCCGAAAGGAGAGCGCACGGTGCGTGATTTGACGACCATACCGCTTTCAAGCTGCGGCAGGAGTGCATCCAGCATGGCCTGGAACACCTGTGGCACACCGGCCATTACGTGGACGTTGCCGATGATGAAGCCGGGCGCCGTCGATACGGCGTTCGGAATATGACGCGCGCCGTTCGGCATGCGCGCCATCCGCCGACGCGCTTCGGTGAACTCCAAGCCGCGCCGCTCGTACATGGCGCCAAGCAGGGTCATCGCATCCGGGTCGTGAATACATTCGACGCCGAACGCCCGCGACACCGCGTCGGCGGTGATATCGTCATGGGTCGGGCCGATGCCACCCGAGGTGAAGACGTAGTCATACTCGCTCCGCAACCCGTTGAGAGCTGCCACGATTGCCGGCTCGTCATCGGCAACGATGCGAACCTCCTTCAGATCGATACCTGCGAGTGTCAGCACATCTGCCAGATGGCCGATATTCTTGTCCTTGGTTCGGCCGGAGAGCAGTTCGTCGCCGATGGCGAGCATGGCGGCGGTGACGATTTTTTCGCTGGTCATCGGAAAGTCCCGTGTAAACTGAGATTGTTCAGTCAAAAACCCGACTGTCTCTTATTTTTGAACAGTCTGTCGCCCGCTTCGCTTCTGACAACGGACAGGTAAACTGATAAATCCTATCTCCAGCGGCAATCAAGCGGAATTGCCAACTCAAAGGAGAATACGATGGCTAAGGTATTGGTGCTCTACTATTCGGCATATGGACATATCGAAACCATGGCCTACGCGGTTGCCGAAGGTGCAAAGTCCGCCGGTGCCGAAGTCACCGTCAAGCGCGTGCCGGAACTGGTCCCGGCCGACGTTGCCAAAGCCTCTTATTTCAAGGTCGATCAGGCCGCCGAAATCGCCACTCCGGATGAACTGGCCGATTACGATGCCATCATCTTCGGCGCCGGCACGCGTTTCGGCACCGTTGCATCGCAGATGCGCAATTTTGTCGATCAGACCGGTGGGCTGTGGATGAAGGGCGCGCTGGTCGGCAAGGTTGGCTCGGTGTTCACCTCGTCGGCAACCCAGCACGGCGGTCAGGAATCGACGATTCTCGGCTTTATCCCCACCCTGATGCACCAGGGCATGGTCGTTGTCGGCCTGCCCTATGCCTTCCAGGGCCAGATGGGGCTGGAAGAAATCAAGGGCGGCTCGCCCTATGGCGCATCGACGATCACCGGTGGTGACGGTTCCCGTCAGCCGTCCGAAATCGAACTGGAAGCTGCACGCTACCAGGGCGCCCATGTCGCCAAGATCGCGGCCAAGCTGTCGGCCTGAGGCGCAAGCCACACCCACACAGTGAACGTCAAGGGCGGCCGTAAGGTCGCCCTTTTTACGTCTGCGCCGGAAGGACGGATGACGGCTGCAGCAGTTGGGTAGCCGGAGTGCCCATCGCGCGGGCCGGAAAACTGGAAAACCCCTCCGATTTCGTGCTACCTTTGGGTGCCGCGACGCAAGGCAAGAATTAGCAACGCGGATTTTAGCGATTGGAACGTTTGCCTCTATTGGCCGTTCCTGTCCGGTCACGTCGACTCCATGAGATATTGGAATGCGGCGCACTCCAGGGAGTACGAAATGACCAAAGTGATCTATGCAATCGTCGAGCATGACGGCGGGTGGGCCTATAAGCTTTCCGACGTATTTTCCGAAGCTTTCCCGAACCGCGACATGGCTGTAGCGGCTGCTAAAGCCGCAGCGGCTGAGCAGCAAGTCGGCGGCGATGATGAGGAAATCAGCTTTCAGGATCAGAGCGGCCACTGGCATTTCGAGCATGCCGATGGCGGCGACCGTCCCGAAGCCGTCGTCGAGGATCAATAATTCCAGGCGACGGGGGCAGCTTGCCAGACTGCAGTTCGAAAGGAGATGCCCCTCTCCGGCGCCGGAGAGAGGCGTATTTTTTGGTGCTGAAAATGCCGAGTTTCCCTCCCTCGGCACCATCCTTAAAGCCTGACGGGGCGCACACATCAATCGAAAGCTTTGATTAACCTTCACAGGTAGGGTTAATCGCCACGTCTGAAAATGATCGGGGGGCCTACGCTCAAGGCGCCATCAGGATCACGACCGAAAGGCCAGCCGGCTTTCGCTTCCAGTTAAGCCGCCTTGGCGGTGTTTTCCTTTGGGGTCTGCTGCGCCTCGAGTATGGCCATGCAAATGAGATAGCTCAGGATGACATCCTGCTGGGCATCGGCTAGCAACTTTGCAGCCTGCAGAAGGTCCGTGACATGCACGCGGTGTGACATCGAAGCTCCCTTTCAAACGATTGCAAAGTCAATAGTAGTATCATCATTTGATAATTCAACTATAAGTTATTAACGATGATTATCCATAGTTGCGCATTACCTGTTTACGCCGCGAGGTTGATTGCGCCGTCATGGTCCAGCCTATGACGGCTGCATGTCTTCAAGCAAACCTGCCTGCCGAAACCATTGCTCGACGCTCGCCTGTACGGCAGCCATCGCTTCATCTAATGTGTCGGCCGACTGAAAATCGAACCGGATGGTGCCGTTGCAACTGGAGACCATCCACTTCCAGTTTTTCTGACCATCATGTTGCAACACATAGGCCAGTTGCTGCTGGCCAAGCATGCCTGCAAACGAGTGGTTTCTGATCGGCTTCCATATCAATGGGATTTCCTGCAACACGTGGGTTCTCGCTCCATGTTCTTTCTTGACTCCGAAGTGTAATGGACCCGCCATTTGCACATAACCCTGCCGTTTAAGGGGTTTTTCAAAATCCGGCCTTGCTTATGAACGGATTGTGGAATTCGTTGTCAGGAACGTGTTTTAACAAACAGCCTATTGACCTTGATGCCCGAGTGTTTGAAAGGAAAAGCAGGCGGACGTGGCGAAACTGGTAGACGCAAGAGACTTAAAATCTCTCGGAGAGATCTGTACGGGTTCGACCCCCGTCGTCCGCACCACTCCCGAAACCGGATGCCTCTATCAACTGGAGCTTGAGCATGTCACTTCCTGAAAAAGCATTTCCCGTTTCCTGGGACCAGTTTCACCGTGACGCACGTGCGCTTGCCTGGCGTCTCGCCGACAATGGCGGTGAGTGGAAGGCGATCGTCTGTATCACCCGTGGCGGTCTCGTCCCAGCGGCCATCGTCTGCCGTGAGCTGAACATCCGGCTGATCGAGACTGTCTGCGTTGCCTCCTATCATGACTATGATGCGCAGGGGCAGATGTATGTGCTCAAGGGCATTTCGGAGGAATTGAAGGCTGATGGCGGCGAAGGCGTTCTGATCATCGACGACCTCACCGACACCGGCAAGACCGCAGCCGTGGTCCGCGCCATGCTGCCCAAGGCCCATTTCGCCGCTGTCTACGCCAAGCCGAAGGGCCGGCCACAGGTCGATACCTTCGTCACCGAAGTCAGCCAGGATACCTGGATCTACTTCCCCTGGGATATGGGCCTTACCTATCAGGAGCCGATCGCCAAGGGATCGCGCGACTAGAGCATTTTTGGTGAAGCGTCCACAGCTGCATACAAGACTTATTGAATATTCCTGTTTGAACAACGAACTGTTCTGCTAGATTGAACCATCTTCTGCGGCACTATCGCGGCAGAAGCAGGCGCCCAGACGGAATGCCCCAAGGCTTTCTCAACGGATCGCATGATCGCATGGGAGAGGACGGATGATCGTGGGCAGGACGTTCTTCATCGCTTCGGCTAGCGCGGCGCTCAGCCTGATGCAGATCGCGCCATCAATGGCTGGTGACGTTCACGTCGAGCCGGTTACGGCCTATGTCGAGGCCAATATCCGGGCGTGGATCGAAGACCCGGTCATCATCGAAGCGCTGAAGAGCCAGAATGTGCTCCACGCCCACCTCACCCAGGCTGCAATCGACGATCTGGACGCCATGTGGCGCACCGAATTTGCAAGCGACGCCCATCCCCTGATCGATACGGTCGTCGGCAATCCACTGTCGATGTTTCTCAAGGACAGGCAGATCGCCTCGGGCGGCGTCATTACCGAAATTTTCGTCATCGACGCCAAGGGTCTGGCCGTTGGCGAAAGCGAAATCAGTTCCGACTATTGGCAAGGCGACGAACTGAAATGGCAAAAAACCTATCTTGCCGGGGCTTCGGCCCTCTTCGTTGACGCGGCAGAGAAGGACGAATCGACACAAATGCTGCAATCGCAGGCCAGCTTGACGATCTCCGATCCAAACACCGGACAGCCGATCGGCGCCATCACAATCGGCATCAATCTCGACGCGCTCTAACCCGGCAGCAGCTTTCCGAATCAGTTTTCGCGAGGCGCCACATTTCGCGTGCCATGGCTATGGCTAGGGGCACCATGGTAAATATAGTGTGGTTTCTGACCCGCAAAATTTCGCAAAATTGCGTGCCGCTGCGGACGGTGCTGGAGGGAACCCGGCGAAGCGTCTGATTTTACTGAATTTGCCCGCTGTCCCCGTTTTCCACAGGCCACACACACAACATCTGGTGTTCGCAATTACGACACAAACCACCCCTTGACGGACTCGGGTCGAATGCCGTTAATGGATTCTACGTTGCGGCGGCGGCGGGACCGGAAAGTAACGAGGCCGGTTCATTTCAGAAAAAATCGTCTGTGTTTTCAAAACTGTCCGGTGGATGATCTACTGGTCGTGACGGTTATTTTTTGTGATCTCTCCAGGCGCCAAACACGTCACAAAAAGCTGGCGTAAGGAAGTTGTTGATACTATATTTAGTGTTTGCAGCCAAAATCAGCACAAGATACAGGGTCTCCCGAGGCGGGTTTCCCATCAGAGCGGAAAACGGAAACTGGCTGCGCATCAATCGCGTGGCCGGATGCGAACAATTGCGCCCTGAGCCTGGATAGGTTCGGGCCTGCGGCAAACAAAAGGACACGGGACAGATGCAGATCGAACGTCGTTTCACCAAGCCAGGCCAATCGGCCTATGCTGAAATAGAGTTCCGCAAGGCCATCAGCGAGATCAAGAATCCCGATGGCTCGATCGTGTTCCGTCTCGCGGATATCGATGTCCCCGCGCAGTTTAGCCAAGTCGCGGCCGACATTCTGGCGCAGAAATATTTCCGCAAGGCAGGCATTCCCGCGCGGCTGAAGAAGGTCGAGGAAAACTCCGTTCCGTCCTGGCTGTGGCGTTCCGAGGCGGACCTTGCCGCCATGAAGGATCTACCGAAGGAAGAGCATTACGGTTCGGAAACCGACGCCCGCCAGGTTTTCGATCGCCTGGCCGGCACCTGGACCTATTGGGGCTGGAAGGGCAATTACTTCGCATCGGAAGAATCCGCCCTCGCCTTCCGCGACGAGCTCGCCTACATGCTCGCCACCCAGCGCGTCGCACCGAATAGCCCACAGTGGTTCAACACCGGCCTGCACTGGGCCTATGGCATCGACGGTCCGGGCCAGGGCCATTTCTATGTCGACCCCTTCACCAACAAGCTGGTGAAGTCGAAGTCGTCCTACGAACATCCGCAGCCGCATGCCTGCTTCATCCAGTCGGTCGGTGACGATCTCGTCAACGAAGGTGGCATCATGGACCTGTGGGTGCGTGAAGCCCGCCTGTTCAAATACGGCTCCGGCACCGGTTCCAACTTCTCCTATCTGCGCGGCGAAGGCGAAAAGCTGTCCGGCGGCGGCAAGTCGTCGGGCCTGATGTCGTTCCTGAAGATCGGCGACCGCGCCGCCGGCGCCATCAAGTCGGGCGGAACAACGCGCCGTGCGGCCAAGATGGTCGTCGTCGATATCGATCACCCGGATATCGAGGATTACATCAACTGGAAGGTCAAGGAGGAGCAGAAGGTCGCAGCCCTCGTCACCGGCTCGAAGATCGTCGCCAAGCACCTGAAGGCGATCATGAAGGCCTGCATCAATTGCTCGGCTGAAAACGACGCATGCTACGATCCGAAGGAAAACCCGGCCCTCAAGCGCGAGATCAAGGCTGCCAAGCAGAGTCAGGTTCCGGAAAACTACGTCAAGCGCGTTATCCAGTTCGCCAAGCAGGGTTATAAGGACATCGAGTTCAAGACCTATGACACCGACTGGGATTCGGAAGCCTATCTGACGGTCTCCGGCCAGAACTCCAACAATTCCGTCTCCCTGAAGGACGACTTTTTGCGCGCTGTGGAGGCCGATGGTAACTGGAACCTCACCGCCCGCAAGGACGGCAAGGTCATGAAGACGTTGAAGGCCCGCGACCTGTGGGAACAGATTTCCCACGCCGCCTGGGCATCGGCTGATCCGGGCCTGCATTTCAACACGACCATGAACGACTGGCACACCTCGCCGGCCGCAGGACCGATCCGTGCATCCAACCCCTGTTCGGAATACATGTTCCTCGACGACACCGCCTGCAACCTTGCCTCGCTGAACCTGCTTCAGTTCAAGGATGCTGCCACCAAGAACATCGACATTGCCGATTACGAGCATGCCGTGCGCCTGTGGACGCTGGTTCTTGAAATCTCTGTCATGATGGCGCAGTTCCCGTCGAAGGAAATCGCCGAGCGCTCCTATGAGTACCGCACGCTGGGCTTGGGCTACGCCAATATCGGCGGCCTGCTGATGTCCTCCGGCATCCCCTATGATTCGACCGAAGGCCGCGCCATTGCCGGTGCGCTGACCGCCATCATGACCGGCGTCTCCTATGCCACCTCGGCCGAAATCGCCGCCAAGCTCGGCCCGTTCCCGGGCTTCAAGCCGAACCGCGAATCGATGCTGCGCGTCATCCGCAACCACCGCCGCGCCGCCCATGGCGAAACGCAAGGTTATGAAGGCCTGTCGGTCGATCCGGTGGCGCTGATCCACGGCGAATGCCCGGATCAGGACCTGATCGTTCACGCCAAGGATGCCTGGGACAAGGCATTGACGCTCGGCGAAAAGCACGGCTACCGCAATGCCCAGGTCTCGGTCATTGCGCCGACAGGCACGATCGGCCTGGTGATGGACTGCGACACGACGGGCATCGAGCCCGATTTCGCCCTGGTGAAATTCAAGAAGCTCGCCGGTGGCGGTTACTTCAAGATCATCAACCGCGCCGTTCCGGAAGCCTTGCGCACTCTTGGTTATTCCGAGAGCCAGATCGCCGAGATCGAGGCCTATGCCGTCGGTCACGGCAATATCAACCAGGCACCGGCGGTCAACCCGGGCTCGCTGAAGGCCAAGGGCTTTACCGACGACAAGATCGAAGCGATCAACGGCGCCACCAAGGCTGCCTTCGACATCAAGTTCGTCTTCAACCAGTGGACGCTCGGCGTCGATTTCCTAAAGGACACGCTGAAGGTCACCGACGAGCAGCTCGCCGACATGAGCTTCAACCTGCTTGAGCATATCGGCTTCTCCAGGAAGGACATCGAAGCGGCCAACGTGCATGTCTGCGGTGCGATGACGCTGGAAGGTGCGCCATTCCTCAAGAACGAGCACCTGCCCGTGTTCGATTGCGCCAATCCCTGCGGCAAGATCGGCAAGCGTTATCTTTCTGTCGAAAGCCATATCCGCATGATGGCGGCTGCCCAGCCGTTCATCTCCGGGGCGATCTCCAAGACCATCAACATGCCGAACGAGGCGACGGTCGAAGATTGCAAGGCCGCCTACATGCTCTCCTGGAAGCTGGCGCTGAAGGCCAACGCGCTCTACCGCGATGGCTCCAAGCTCTCCCAGCCGCTCAACGCCTCGCTGATCGAGGACGATGAGGACGAGGATGCGATGGAGGACTTTTTGGCCGCGCCCGCCGCTGCCCAGGCCGTCACCGTCACCGAAAAGATCATCGAACGCGTCATCGAGCGGGTCACCCGCGAGCGCGAAAAGCTGCCGAACCGCCGCCAGGGCTACACCCAGAAGGCAATCGTCGGCGGTCACAAGGTCTATCTGCGCACCGGCGAATTCGGCGATGGCCGCATCGGCGAGATCTTCATCGACATGCACAAGGAAGGTGCTGCCTTCCGGGCGATGATGAACAATTTTGCCATCTCCATCTCGCTTGGCCTGCAATACGGCGTGCCGCTGGAAGAATTCGTGGAGGCCTTTACCTTCACCAAGTTCGAGCCGGCTGGCATGGTGCAGGGCAATGACGCGATCAAGAACGCCACGTCGATCCTCGACTACGTGTTCCGCGAACTCGCCGTCTCCTACCTCAACCGCCATGATCTGGCGCATGTCGATACGTCCGATTTCTCCAACACGGCGCTCGGCAAGGGCATCCAGGAAGGCAAGACCAACCTGCTCTCCACCGGCTGGACCCGCGGCCACAAGCCGACCCTGATCCAGGGCGGCCAGATCGATCGCACGTCCGGCGAGCCGAAGGGGGCTGCGACTGCGGCTCCTGCCAAGGCATCCTCCGGCGGCGCCAATGTCACCGCCTTCTCCGGTAGTGCCGCCCGCAAGCTCGAACCGGCAATCTCCATCGCCACCTCAGAAATCGTCGCCTTCAAGCGCGATTACGAGGAGCGCGCCGTCGAACTCACCGAAGAGATAGCCGACGACGCCAACAGCGAACCGGACGTCACCGCCCTCTTCTCCGACAAGGCCGCAGCCGAAGCCGCCGCCGCCAAGTCCGACGCCAAGAAACTGGAAGCCGCGCGCCGCATCCGCTCGATTGCGCAGGGCTATACGGGCAACATGTGCTCGGAGTGCCAGAATTTTACGATGGTGCGCAACGGCACATGCGAGAAGTGCGACACGTGCGGCGCCACGAGTGGGTGCAGCTAACATGTCTTGAACCGTTGACGGACGGATGCCTCGAAAGGGTCCTTGATCTCCCTAGGTGTGGAGCCTCAACAACCAGAGCCGGTAGATTTCCGGGCGATTCCATCGCCCGGAAACTTTCAATTTTAAATGCAGGCAATGCCCCGGCGCGACTGACGCGCCCTCTGACCGTTTAAGATACAGAGAGGTGGCCGAGCGTGAGGATTGGCATCACATTCGATCTGCGCGAAGACTACGCGCGCGAAGGGTATGACGAAGAAGAAACGGCTGAGTTTGACCACCTCGATACCATTCTAGCGATTGAGTCCGCTTTGCATTCGCTTGGTCACATCACGGATCGCATCGGCCACGCGCGCGCCCTTGCCAAGCGATTGGTCGATGGTGACCGTTGGGATCTCGTTTTCAATATTGCGGAAGGAATGCACGGCTTTGGCCGTCAGGCCTTGGTGCCAGCACTGCTCGATACATACCGGGTGCCCTACACCTTCTCCGATCCGCTCGCCCTCGCCGTCACGCTGCATAAGGCAACCGCGAAGCGCGTTGTTCGCGATCAGGGCCTTTGCACAGCCGATTTTGCCGTGGTCGAAACTCTGTCAGATGTCGAGTATGTGACACTGCCCTTTCCGTTGTTCATAAAACCTGTTGCCGAAGGTACGAGCAAAGGCATTTCAGCCGCATCCAAGATCCGCGACCTGAGCGAGTTGAGGCGAGAATGCGAGAGATTGCTGGCGCGTCATTGCCAGCCGGTACTGGTTGAGCGTTACCTGCCGGGCCGCGAATTCACCGTGGGAATCCTTGGCACAGGATCGGCCTCGACGGTGCTCGGCGTCATGGAGCTGGAGTTGCGGGCAGAGGCCGAACCCGAGATTTACTCCTACGAGAACAAGAAACACTTCGAAGAACGGGTCAAGGCTCGCCTGGCAATGGATGCCGTCGGTCTTGCCGCCGCTGAACTGGCGCTTTCAGCCTGGAGAGGACTTGGCTGTCGCGACGCAGGCCGCATCGACGTGCGATGCGACGCAGAAGGCAAGGTAAACTTCCTCGAGGCGAACCCTCTGGCGGGGCTGCATCCCAAAGACTCCGATTTACCTCTGCTTGCGCGATTGAAGGGTCTTCCATACCGCACATTGATTGAGGGGATCATCGCTTCAGCGTTGAGCCGTGTCGCCAAGAGCGCCACCTGAATAGTATTGCCCGCTCAGTAAAACCTTATCTTGCTAAAATGCTCAATCACGCTCAAGGTATATTAGAGTATGCCGATGTACTCGTTGGGGCGGCTTGCACATTTTCTTGATCGCTCGGTGCACAACGGCCGAATGATCCCACCTTTTCTGCAGAGCCGAACTGACGCCCGGATACGCGTGTTTCATCCGGGTCGAATGCTGCGAAAGTGGCTGAAGTGGAAGGGTTGATGCAGCGCAGGCTAGTCACAATTCTAGCGACGGATGCGGTCGGATATAGCCGTTTGGTCGCAAGGGATGAAGACGCAGCTCTTGCGCTCTTCAAGGAGCATGCTGTGATCATCGAAGACCTTATCCGGGTCCACGAAGGCCGCGTCTTCGGGGGCGCGGGCGACAGCCGGATAGCGGAGTTTCCGAGCCCGGTTGAAGCGATGCGTTGCGCGGTCGAAATTCAGAACCAGCTGGCCCATCTGGATGAGACGCTCGATGAGGATTGGCGCATGCGATTTCGCGTCGGCCTCAACCTCGGGGATGCCGTCGTCGAGCAGGACAATCTCTATGGCGAGGCTGTCAATGTGGCCGCGCGTCTGGAAGGGCTGTCCGAACCGGGCGGTATCTGCGTGTCTGGAACACTCTACGAGCAGGTGAAGCACCTGCCGAACATCGGATTTCACGATCTGGGCTCACGCAAGTTGAAGAATATCCCGACACCGGTGCACGCCTATTCCGTGAAGGGAGTAAGCGCTCTCACTGCGCGCAAGCGCTATATGCGGTGGCCCTGGGCCGCTGCTGCAACAGCGCTTCTGGCGATCGTCGCGATCCCTGTCGGCTGGATTTACATGCCGGAAATGGCCGCAAGCAATAACACATCATTGCAACTGCTGCCTCCAATACAGCCATCGATCGCAGTCCTGCCGCTCGACAATCTCAGCGATCCCGCACACGAATACTTCAGTGAAGGCCTGACCAACGATATCACGACCGATCTGTCCAAATTCTCCGGTCTCTTTGTCATCGCCTACAACTCCGCATCGACGTTCAAAGGCAAACCGACAAAAGTTCAGGACATCGGTAAAGCCCTGGGTGTTCGTTATGTCCTGGAGGGAACGGTACAGAAAACCCCGGAGCGGCTGCGCATCAATGCGCAGCTCATCAATGCCGAAACCGGATTTCACGTCTGGGCCGAGCGTTATGACCGGATCCTGGGTGATACCTTTACCGTGCAGGAAGATATTACCAAGAACATCGTGACGGAACTTGCCGTCCAAGTCACTGCGGCCGAGGAGCAGAGGTTGGGGCGGAAGTTGACGGGAAGCATGGACGCCTATGACTATTACCTGAAAGGCAAGGCAATCTGGTCGGATCCGGATAAGGTGACGCCGGAAGGGAATGAGGAAGCGCGCCAGCTGTTCGAATCGGCAATCAAGCTGGATCCGTTCTACTCGTCCGCCTATGCGGAACTCTCCTATTGCCATGTCCGAGCCTATCAGAACGGATGGAGCCCCGATGGTAAGGCCTCCCTGCGCGAGGCAAAGCAACTTGCCGAGAAAGCCCTGAGCCTCAACGACGATTTCGGTGGCCACTGGAATCTCGCCGTCGTTGCCTGGAACCAGGGGGAGTTCGACAAAAGCCTCCACGAATATGAGACGGCGCGCCAGATCAACCCCAACGACCCGGATCTTGCCGCGGATATGGCCGAAGCGCTGGTCTATGGCGGTGAGCCTGAAAGGGCGATCGAGCAGATCAGGGGTGCAATGCTGCGCAATCGCTTTTATCCCTTCTGGTACACTTGGAATTTCGCCCGCGCATTTTACATGGCCGGCCGCTACCAGGAAGCAATCGATGCCATCGCAACAATGACCGATCCTCCCAATGATGTGCGGTTGATCACCGCTGCAAGCGAGGCGCAGCTTGGACACCTTGCCAAGGCGCGGGCGATTATGGCGGAGTTCAGCAAGATAGATCCGGATTGGTCGATCGAACAGTCGGCCGCCTACTATTATCGAAGGGATAGCGACCGTCAGCATTGGGTCGACGGACTGAGAAAAGCCGGGCTGAGAGAGAAGTAAAGTGGATGAGGAACGGTATCAATCGCGGAAATACAGCCGTAAATGTACATTATTATACATCTACGGCAGCTTTGGTTACGTTGACAACTATAAGTTCAAGCGTAAATTGACACAATTCAGATCAGGAATAAGGGGCGCTGTTGGTTGAGACCCTTCGCAGAGCGTGCGGCGTTTTGCCCCGAAGGGCCTGTTTCGGCGTGAAACTCATCGAGTGCAGATACGCTGCCAGCACGACCGTCAGATGTAACACCTGTCTACGATGCATGATTTCAGACCTGCAAGTTGTATGAACTTGATGCGCGCGCACCGCTATTCTGGCGGGCGCCGGAACAATATTGGCCAATGGGGGATAGCATGATGCAGACCGCCCAAGACTACTGCCGCGAAGGAAGACAGCAGCCCTTGACCCCGGAAGGGAATGAAAAGGCGAAGGAATGTTATGAGAAGGCAATCAAGGAAAACGACAAATACCTGCCCGCTTATGCCGAATATTCCTATGTCCATCTCCGCGACTGCCAGAATAGATGGACCCCGGATCGGGAGGCCTCCCTCGATGAGGCCGAGCGGCTGGCGGACATAGCTGTGGCGCTGGGCAATGATGTAACCAGCGGCTGGCACAATGACTTCAGGGGGCGCTGGTATCGAGCCATGGTGTATTGGAACCGGGGTGATTTCACGACGAGTTTTCAGGAGTTTGCCGCCGCCCGCGCGCTCATCACCGATCCGAAGCGGATCGACACGGATACGGCTGACCTTGATGCCGATATGGCAGAGGCGTACATATATTACGGTGATCCCAAGCAGGCTCTTGCATTGATCGATGGTGCGGCAGCACGTCATCCAGCTCCTCCGTATTGGCACGGTTGGAACCGCGCCCGTGCCTATTACATGGCGAAACGGTATGACGATGCGCTGGCAACCATCCGCGGGATGAGCTCCCCGCCCAACGATGTCCGCCTTATCGAGGCTGCGAGCGAAGCTCAACTCAAACATCTCGATGATGCGAGACGAATCATGGGAGAATTCAGCAAGATCGAGCCCGGCTGGACGCTTCAGAAGTCGGGTGAATACCGGTACGGCGACAACGCTGCGCGGGACCATTGGTTGGATGGGTTGAGTAAGGCAGGGTTAAAATAGAGCCCGCTCCCCCCGCTGGCAAAATCTTTATGCGCGGCACTAAGCCGAGTTGCCGTGTTCCTGTTTCAGGTTTCTAAAGTTTCCGATCCATGAGAAGCCATGCCCGCGAGGACCTCACCCGCCCGCAACCGCGCTGGTATGATCGTTGATCTCGATCCAGTACCCATCCGGGTCCTGGACATAGGCCTGCCGGAACCCATCGCGGCGGATGCCAATCTGGCCGACATTTCCCGGCCAGTCATAAAATGTCACGCACTTGGCCGAGATATCGGCGACGAAGGCATCGAGGTCTTTGATCCGGAGCGCAAAATGCGTGTCCTTGGTGAGGTGCGTCCCACCAAAATCGCCCTGGATCAGATGGATCGTATCGAGCCCACCGATCGTCAGCCACGCCACATTGGCGCTGCCGGTTCGCTCGATCGGGGTAAAGCCTAGGATATCGGTGTAGAAGGCGACACTGCGATCGAGGTCGCGGACCAATAGGGCAAAATGGTCGAGGCTATAGGTATGCCGCATCGAAAGATTCTCCCGTCATGTTGGTATCGTGGCAAGGCAAGTCCGGCAGCGGAACGTCAAGCACGCCTCTCATCCGTTATCGCATGCCCTCAAGCTTCTTCACCACGCGCTCCGCAATATCGGCGTCCTGCTCGCGAACCGCATCGGTCAATGCGTGCAGTTTGGTGCGCAGGCCGTGCACCTGATCGACAAGCGCCATGATCACATCGATGCCGTCCTGGTTGACGCCCATGCTTTCGGAGAGGTCAAGGATCAGCAATCCCCGCGCCAGGTCGGCGTCATGAAACGCCTCGGCCTGCTCGGTCAGTTCCGGAATGATCCATTGACGGTCGATCCATATCGTCAGTGTGGAGGAAACGATGCTGAGACGCTCGCAAAACTCCAGATGGTCCATGTCAATCTCCCCAGGCTTTTCGAGGATTGTGGGCTTGGCCCGCGGCCCAGTTGGTGGCGAAGGCCGTCAGTTCGGGATCGGCAGCATCCGGCAGCATGATCTTGAGCGTAATATACTGGTCGCCATTGCCGCCGCCGCGCTTGGCGACACCCTTGCCCTTCAGCCGTAGCGTCTTGCCGGTATTGGAATGCGGCGGCAGAGTGAGCATGACGCTGCCCGATACCGTCGGGACATTGACCTTGCCGCCAAGAATGGCTTCCCGCAACGAGATCGGCATGTCGATCCGGATATCGTCACCATCGCGGGTGAAGATGGGGTGGGGTCTGACGTGGATTTCGATCAGCGCGTCGCCGGCCGGACCACCGCCGGAACCGGGATTGCCCTTGCCGCGCAGCCGCAGCGTCTGGCCCTCTTGCGTGCCGGGCGGCACCTGCAGGTCGAGAACGGTTCCGTCCGGCAACGTGATCTTCTCCTTCGAGCCATTGGCGGCATCGAGGAAATCCACCTCCATGGAGAATTGCAGATCCTTGCCCTTTGCGCGCATTGGCCCCCGGTCCCGCCGTGAAAAGAAGCTGGAGAAAATATCGTCGGTATCGGTAAAATCGGAAAATCCGCTGCTGTTCTGGTAGCGCGCGTCGTTGCCGGGAGCGCCGGCATATTCGCGGTAATAGTTTCGCGGCGCCTGCTCGGTTCCCGCGCCATCGATCTCACCCTTGTCGAAACGGGCCCGCTTGTCCTCGTCGCCCAGCACCGAATAGGCCTCGGAGACCGTCTTGAAACGATCCTCGGCACTTTTGTCGCCCGGGTTGAGGTCAGGGTGAAGCTTTTTGGCAAGCTTGCGATAGGCACTCTGGATTTCTTTTTGCGTCGCGGTTTTCGCCACGCCGAGGGTTTTGTAGGGGTCGTTGGCCATGGGGCTCCCGCCGAAGCATTGTCGTGATTGTGAAGATAGGCCATCTGCGGGCGAGAGCAAGCGTTTGCACCGCGCCAGATGGTACTGGGAGTGGAATAGCAGAACGGAGCGGCATGGCCAGGATAAACCAGCGCCGACAGCGCGCGCACCATCCGTCGCGTCACTAATCGGTGATGCTAACGCCCGTCAAAAGGATCGGCCAGGGCAGCATCTGGGCGGCTGATCGGATATTTTGTGCCGGAAATGCTGGCGGCCAGCTTTTTCGGGCCCTGCGCCTTTAACAGCGCCCGAAAACTCGGATGCATGCCGCCATCCGAATAGGCGCTGAGTGTCGAGCTGGCGGGAACGGACCCGGTAATCGCCGTGTCCAGCTTGCGGTCTTCCGCCTCTATCCTGGCCATAGCCTGCGGCTCGAGCTGATTGACAACCGGCGGGCAGGCCGCCAGCGGATCGGTCGGCTCGCCGCCCTCGAATTCCTTGTTGAAGACATAACGGCGCTCGCAGACCGAAACCTTCGGTTGCCGGCGCGTCACGTCGAAAGCATCGTAACCCTCTTTCATCGTGCGCCAGAACGACATGTTCGGATCGCCGCGATGGCTGGCCATATTCTCAGCCGTCATGCGGAAAGGATAGGCCTGGACCTGAAACTTCTCCTGACCGCTCGATAGCGCCTTCTGGACGACCGCGTAGATTTCGCCGACGCCCTGGTCGGTCATCGCAAAGCAGCCGGACGACGAGCAGGCGCCGTGCACCATCAGCGCCTCGCCGGTATAGCCGAGCGCCGATTCCAGCTTGTTGGGATAACCGAGATTGAAGGAGACATAGAACTGCGAGTTCGGGTTCAGCATGCCCGCCGAGACATGGTAAAAGCCTTCCGGCGCGTGGCGGTCGCCGACCTTCGTCTTCGGGCCGAGTTCGCCGGACCAGCGGCAGATCGGGTAGGTCTTCAACAGTGCATAAGCACCCGTCTTGTTGACCTTCCAGACTTCCAGCTCGCTCTCCTGCTTGAAGATGCGCACCAGAACCGGGCTTTCCGGCTTCATGCCCTTCTTCGACATTTCCGCGATCATCTTGCCGGACAGTTTCGGCGGCGCCTCGGAGAGGTCGTCGAGCGCCATGCAACCCGACAGCGCAACGCCAAGGGCAAGCGCCGCCAATGTCCGCGACACAACCGTGCGGGCAGAGCTGAAGCGCGTCGAGGCGTGATAAAGGGCAAGCAGAGAATTCATGAAAGCGTCTATCGCTGGAAATCGTGCCAAAGTTTTGTCGGGCGTGTCAAATCGGAACAATCATCCGCCCGGCCATCGAAGAATCGGTCATCGCGGTTAGCGTCCGGTTAATATCCGCCCTGCAACTTGCGGGAGGCAGGCGCGGTTGCGCCCGCCCCTCAAAGTCCTACTGCCAGACGACGATCTTCGCCTTTGCAGGAACGCGCTGGTAGAGATCGATCACATCCTGGTTCATCAGCCGAACGCAGCCGGACGAGACCGCCTTGCCGATCGACTTCCATTCCGGATTGCCGTGCAGACGGTAGAGTGTGTCCTCGCCGTTCTGGAAGATATAGAGCGCACGGGCGCCCAGCGGGTTTTTCAGGCCCGGCTCCATGCCGCCATTGGCGATCGAGTATTTGGCAAGGCTCGGCGTGCGCGCCACCATTTCGTTCGGCGGCTTCCAGCGCGGCCAGGCCTGGCGCCAGTGGATGACGCCGTCACCCTGCCAGGCAAAACCCTCGCGGCCGATGCCGACGCCGTAGCGCATCGCCGTGCCGCCGGGCTCGATGACGTAGAGCAAGCGCGATGGCGTATCGACAACAACGGTGCCATGCGCTTCGCCTGTGCGGTCGGCAACGCGCTGGCGATAGAATTGCGGATCGATCTGCTGGTACGGGATAGCCGGTATCAGGTAGCCGCCGTCCTCAACGGGACCGTACATCACCTGCAACTCGGCGTCCGACGGCGGGCCGATCGGCCGGCTGAGTCGCCCAGGCGTCGGAGCGTTGCTTCCGCCCGGCATCGTTGTGGTACACCCGGCAAGCGTGCCTGCCGCAAGAACGCCGAGAAAACCGCGGCGGGAAAAATTGTGATCGGTCGTCATAAGCCCCATCAATTCGCTATTCGGCAATATTGTCCGGCCCATCTGGACGAAGCAGCCGGCATGCTCGCCAGTCAAGCATTGCGTCACGCGTTTTCATCCCGCAGGAATCGGATCAAAGCCCTTATGCAGCCAATCGCAGCCCTTTCCAACGGGACCTTGCTTTCTGGCGTCAAGTTTCCCGCCCGGTAACCACATCGTGATGTGTCGTTGCGTGAAAGACGCAGCTGCCCGGGAGGCGTTGTTACTGTAACGTACTTACGGATGCACATCGCGGTTGCGATGTTGCAGCATCGAAATTCGGAGGCTGCCATGGCTTTGGCATTGGATAGCGGAAAAGACAGTTCATTGGCGCTGAGCGAGATGCTCTGGATACCAGGCCGCACCTTCACGATGGGATCTGACAAACACTATCCCGAGGAGGCTCCCTCTCACCCTGTCAAGGTCGATGGCTTCTGGATTGAAGCGACGCCCGTGACCAACCGGCAGTTCACGGCATTCGTAAAAGCCACGGGCTATGTAACCTTCGCCGAAAAAGCGCCGGACGCCAAAGATTACCCAGGTGCTCTTCCGGAGATGCTGAGAGCCGGTTCGCTCGTCTTTACGCCACCCAAATCGGTCAACGGACCGGATATCAGTCAGTGGTGGGCTTTCAAGTTCGGTGCGAACTGGCGCCGCCCCTATGGTGGCTTGAGCGACCTTCGCGGCAAGCTCGACCATCCCGTCGTGCATGTGGCGCTCTGCGATGCGAAGGCATATGCCGATTGGGCGGGCCTCGATCTTCCGACGGAAGCCGAGTGGGAGCTGGCCGCGCGCGGTGGGCTTGACGATGTCGAGTTCGCATGGGGCGATGAACTGACCCCCGGAGGCGTCGCCATGGCAAACACCTGGGCCGGCACCTTTCCGACCCACAGCACCAAGCCCGCCGGCAAGGACCGGACGACGCCGGTCAAATCCTTCGCGCCAAACGGTTACGGCGCCTATGACATGATCGGCAACGTCTGGGAATGGACGACAGATTACTGGTCCACACGCCATCCAGAGCCAGCCGCCAAATCGTGTTGTATTCCGCAAAACCCGCGCGGCGGGGCCGTTGATGCAAGCTATGATCCGAATGTGCCGGATATCCGCATTCCCCGGCGGGTCCTGAAGGGCGGATCGCATCTCTGCGCGCCGAACTATTGCCGCCGTTACCGCCCTGCCGCCCGCCATGCTGAGCCGGAGGATACCTCCACCAGCCATGTCGGTTTTCGCTGCGTGAAAAGACCTGCAAATTGATCCGGGAGAGATCCATGCTGAATTTTGTTCGTGTATTCCTAGTCGTGCTTTTGTTGCCTCTGGCAGCACTTGCTGATGATCTGCCATCGTGGAACGACGGCACGTCGAAACAGGCGATCGTCGATTTCGTCACCAAGGTCACCGACGAGAAGAATGCCGATTTCGTCAAGCCGGAAGACCGCATCGCCGTCTTCGACAATGACGGTACGCTCTGGTCGGAACAGCCATTCTATTTCCAGCTGGGCTTCATGCTCGACCGGGTGAAGGCGCTCGCGCCCGACCATCCGGAATGGAAGGAAAAAGAGCCGTTCAAATCCATCCTGGCCGGCGACCTGAAAGGGATGGCTGCGAGCGGCGAGAAGGGCATTGTCGAGCTTGGAATGGCCACCCACGCCGGCATGACCACGGACGCATTCACCAAGATTGTCACCGACTGGTTTGCTGCCTCCAAACACCCGAAAACCGGCAAGCCCTACAATGAGATGACGTTTCTGCCGATGCGCGAATTGCTCGATTATCTCAGGGCCAACGGCTTCAAGACCTATATCGTCTCCGGCGGTGGCATCGAATTCATGCGGCCGATTACCGAGCAGGCGTATGGCATCCCCCCCGAGCAGGTTATTGGCAGTAGTATCGCCACCGAATATGCGCTTGTAGACGGTGAGCCTGTTCTCAATCGCCTGCCGAAGATCGATTTTGTCGATGATGGTCCGGGCAAACCCGTCGGAATCAACAAGTTCATCGGTCGCCGCCCGATCTTCGTGGCTGGAAATTCCGATGGCGATTACGAGATGCTGCGTTGGGTGACCGGCGGAAAACCAAACAGCTTTGGGTTGATCGTGCACCACACCGATGCCGCGCGCGAATACGCCTATGACCGCGAATCGCACTTCGGCAAACTCAACAAGGCGATGGACGAGGCAGCGCAGCGCAAGTGGTTGCTCGTCGACATGAAAAACGACTGGAAGAAGATCTACGCGTTCGAAACACCCTGAACGCGCTATAGCTGTCACGACAACGAACAATGGCTCCTCTCTCGTTTTTATTGACGAAAGAGGAGCCAATTTTATGATCAGCGTTCGCTTTTTACCTGGCACCTGCTCCAGTCAAGACCATTAGATCTGCAAGATCGAAGGTTCGCCTCCTTAAATCGTTCTCCTATAAAACCTTTATCTCTTGGCCGTTGTCCCGGAATGGATTTCAAATGCGGCACGGCTCTAGCATCCAGGCATTCGAAACAGGTCACTGCCACGATGCCCATGCTCCACGTTCATCCTTCCCATTTCTCGACACAAAAGATCGAGCAGCGCAGTCGCTCCCGGGCTGAAGCTTCAATATCGTCCCGCAGGCAGCGCCGCGCCCGTCTCACGGCGGCGCTGAATGCTGCCGCGATCTTTCTCTCCATCGCCGGTATTGCTCTCATTCTGGTCATTGCCTGAGACATGGCCATGGGCACGATATCGACACCGCCGGTCAAGCAATCGCCGGCCAAAACCATCCGTCCTTCCGAACGGATGGCCGCGCAAGCGGCACTCTCCAGCCTGATTGCCCGGGTCTGCGCCGCGCGGGTTCTGCGCGAGCACCATATCTGGGAAGCCGTGCGCATTCTGCCGGAGATCGCCGGCCTGCCGGATGACATCAAGCAACTGCCGGAGTTTCGCCGTCTGATGGAAAAGGAGGCGTTTACCGCCGCTCTTCGCCTTCTGGCACAATCCTGCCAGCCGGCCCGTGACATCCGCGATCTTGACCCGCAGGGAGATCATTGGGTCGCCACCCTGTCTGTTCGCAGTGCCCTTTCTCAGCCGCGGCGGCGCAAGCTGCTGCGCGCCGAACATAGAGATCCCCCGGCTGCCGTCCTGATCGCTCTTCTGAGCAGCACCATCCGCAAAGCCAGACCGTTTGTGCACCGAAGACGGAAAAACGCAGCCGTGCAAAAGGAATTTGGAAATGAGTGAACGCCCCCGGATCGACACCACGCCACAAGGCGCAATCTGCGACCTCGTCACCCCCTTTCAGGGCGATCAACTGGACGAAGCCGCCTTCGCTGACCTCGCCGAATGGCAGATCAACAGCGGCATCTCGGGCCTGCTCGTTGCGGGGCCGGCCGGTGAGCCCTGGGCGCTGACCGATGACGAACGGACACGATTGATCAGGCTTGCCGTCGCAGTTGCCGGCAATCGCGTCCCGGTTTTCGCAGGTACCGGCACGAATTGCACCGAAACAACAGTCGCGCAGACGGCGGAGGCGAAGAACATGGGGGCCACCGCGGCCTATGTGGTGACGCCTTATTATAGCAAGCCCGCTCAGGAAGGTCTGTTCCGCCACTATCAGGCGATCACTAATCGGGTCGACCTGCCGCTCATTGTCGGCGTCTCACCGCAGCGAACGGCGATAGATCTTTCTCCCCGTACGCTGGAACGGCTGGCAAGCCTGCGGTCCGTCGTTGGTATCGCCGATGAAACTGGAGACATCGCCCGCCTTGCGGCAATGCCTGCGGCCCTGCGTCAACGGTTTGCGCTCTATTCCGGCCACGATCTGACCGCCATGCCCTTCACCCTCATGGGCGGCCGCGGCGTTATCTCGGCCGCCGCTAATCTGGTGCCGCGACTGACCGTTGCGCTGCATCAGGCGCTCGCCACCGGAAACCAGCAATCGGCGCAAAGCCTGCAGGAAAGGCTCAGCCCGCTGTTCCAGGCGCTGGAGCGCGAACCGAGCCCCGCTGCGATCAAATACGGTCTCAGTCTGTTCAGAGGTATCAGCGATGATGTCCGGCTGCCGCTGACGCCAATCGTCGCGGAAACCACTGCGGCGATCCGCATGGCACTGGCGCCGGTGCTGTGCAAACCGGCGTCAGTGCGCCGGCAATTCCTATGAGATTTTAACAACAAACCCGCCGGCCACGCATGGAACGGCAATGGCAGAGTGCATATTTTCTCTTGGAAATCAGTGCGTTACGGATTGCAAGTATCTCAACCGAAAGAGCAGGTCATGCAACCCTACGCCCGGCAAAATTCAACAGACAGGCAGGCAGCGGCGCCAATGACATCGGATCGCAGCAGCCTGTCGGGCGCCGTCATCCGTCTGGTTGCAGTCTTTGCCTGTGCCGGCACTATTCAGATTCTGGCAGGCTGGTTTCTGCGCTGAGGCGCGCAATCAGCACCACACCAGTAGCAAGCCACCATTAACAACACGAAGGTCTACAAGGATCATGGGCAGTCGATACCCCCTCACGAACACACATTCTGCAACGCCGCGCTTCACCGTCGGCTGCGATCATCACGGCTGGTGGGTCGTGCACGACCGGCTGGGCCGGGTCGGCGGATTGTTTGCCAGCGAAGCAGCGGCCCTGCATTTTGCCGATGAAGAAAGCAATCACGATGCGCGCGCGGTGTGCCGCGCACCGGCCGGAAAATGCGTCGAGTTTGACGATATATCGGCAACAACAGCCGCAGCAACGCGGAATACCCCTGCGCGGCGCTACGCCTGAACCTTTGGGGCGCGCGCTTTCCCCGGCGGTCTGCGCCCGCTTTTTCCATCGGATGATCGATAAGATTTGCCTTAAATGCCAGCGCGCGATTTCACCGGGATGAAACGGCGGCCAGGCTAAAAAGGATCGATTGCCACATCCGAAGGAGTGCCCGGCACGGGCAGATCGTCCATGACCCTGGTCGTTACCATGTCAGCCAACACGGCGGCTTACGCGGCGCAAGCCATCAAGCCGTCCGCCCGCGTGAGCGGCGATGGCCCGACCGACGAGGCGATCACCCTGCTTTCCGCGCGGCCAAAGGATGACGCGGCAAACACCCACGCCTCGGTTGCTGCCCTTCGTAGCCCGACCGCGCTGTCCCTGATGCTGATGACGTCCAATGGCCGCCTGCCGCAAGGTACGCGCGGCGAAGCGGTCCGCCGCTACATGGAATTCGGCCCGGATGAGGTGGAATCCGATGAGAGCGACGAGGCATTGAGCCCGGACGACGAAGCGACAGACAACTAACCGAGCCAAACAGACGCAGGTCAAACATAACGGCGCAGTTTCCTGCGCCGTCATGCGTCCCGCAAAAATCGGCAGGCTTTACTTGTGCTTGTGCGCACCACCGGCAGCATTGCCGACGGAAAGCACGTAATCGACCTTGCCTGCCTTTTCAAAGGTCAGCGTTACTGGGATGCTGTCACCCTCGGTGAACGGCTTTTTTACCTCCATGAACATCAGGTGCAGCCCGCCGCTCTGTAGCGTGACGGTTTCGCCGGCCGGAACGGCAATACCCTCCTCCAGCTTGCGCATCTTCATCACGTCGTTCTGCATCGTCATCTCATGCAGTTCGACACGGCCGGCAGCCGGGCTCTCGACCGAGAGCAACGTGTCGTCTTCGCTGCCGTCGTTCTTGATGATGAAGCCACCGCCGCCGACTTTTGCGCCCGGCAACATTGCCTTGAGCGCCCCGCCGGAAATCTCCAGCGAACCTGCCTTGACCGGTGCGTCATCGGTAGCGCCCATGCCGGCCATCGCCGCCATATCGTGATGATCATGGCCACCGGCCTTGGCGGGCGTCACCGTCACTGTCGGCGCCGGATGCTCCAGCGAATGCGCGCTCTGGCCTTCGGCCGGGATCTCATCCCAGACGACCTTATCTGAAACGCCGCACAGCTGCGTGACCGGGAAGGCGATCTGCGTCTCCTTGTCGAATCCCGAGATTTTGCCGCTGATCACGAAGGTGTCGTAATAGTCGTCCGACAGGTTGCCGTTCTTCCAGCGAATTTCCAGTGGGCCGGAAGTGACCGTCTTTCCGTGATTGTCATAGCTCTTCTGGTAATCGCCCTTGACGATCTCGAGCTCCCAGCCGGCCTTGGGCTGCGGCTTGGCGAAGACGAAGCCTTCCGGCAATTTGACCTGCACCTCGGTGGTCGCCTTGCCATCGCAACCATGCGGGATCTGCAGCACGGCCTTGAAGCTGCTTTCGGATGCCACTTCATCGGTTTCGAACGAAGCATGCGCATGAGCCGAGGCGGCAGTGCCCAGCGAAAGTGCGAGTGCGAGAAGTGTGGTTCTGGTCTGTGTCATCGATCTGTCTCCGTACCGTTCTCCACCATTCGAATGGCAGGACGGTCAATACCGCGTCAGGCGGCTGGCTCTGAATGTCTAAAAATCGCCCGTGGCGATACGGTCAGAGCGAGAGCGGAGGCGCGCGCGATTGCGGCATGAGGCGAGGATACGAAACGAAAACCGCAGGAAAATCCGGCCTGCTGTCTAAAAGTGCAGCAACGCGGATGGCCAGATAGCCGTCGCCTGGGGGCGATGGCAGGGCAATGGAAGCCGACAACCGGCAATAATCGCAAACCGGCGCCAAGGCTTCATGCGATGAGCCGTGTTCCTTGCCATCGACACCATCCATGCCAAAGCAGATGTCGCCGATCGAGCCGTCCGGCAGCATATAGTCTGCCGCCACCGAAGGGCTGATCTGGCGGGCGAACGCCGGCTGATGGGCAAAGGACAGGAACAGCAGCGCCAGCGCTGAAAGCACCCGCACCGCCACACGCATCTGTCGCCCGGCTCTCGCCATTGATGATCTCCGTCTCCGCGAATTGCGTTATCGCCTCGACGGCAAAAAAGCAAAGGCCGATTTTCTATTCTGTCCGCAACCACGAAACAGCCACGACAAAAATCTGTTCGGGCGCGACATTTTGCGCTTGCCAAGCAGTCGGCATCGCCGTTATCTGAAATCGATCTTGTTGGGAGAATCCGGGTAACACCGGTGCCGAAGGAGCAACCGCCCCGGAAACTCTCAGGCCAAAGGACCAGCAAGGTGCCGGTAGGACTCTGGAGAGAAGCATTTCCGCTCGCCGAAGGGATAACAATCTCAGGCAAAGGGACAGAGGGGGCTCGAGGAAACGTCGCACGATATGCGACGTGGAGATGAGCCGGCGCGTCGCGCCAGACCTGGAGGCCGGACTTGAACGAACATTCCCCATTGAAACAGACGCCGCTGCATGCGTTGCACGTGTCGCTTGGCGCCCGCATGGTGGCGTTTGCCGGCTACGACATGCCGGTGCAATATCCAGCCGGCGTGATGAAGGAGCATCTTCACACCCGCTCCGCCGCCGGCCTTTTTGATGTTTCGCACATGGGACAGGTGATCCTGCGCCCAAAATCCGGCCGCATCGAGGACGCAGCGCTGGCGCTTGAAAAGCTGGTGCCTGTCGATGTGCTCGGTCTTGCCGAGGGCCGCCAGCGCTATGCGCTGTTCACCAATGACGGGGGTAGTATCCTCGACGACCTGATGATCGCCAACCGCGGCGATCACCTGTTTCTCGTCGTCAACGCTTCCTGCAAGGAGGCCGATTTCGCCCATCTGCAAAAGCATCTTGGTGACACTTGCGAGTTGACCCTGCTTGACGACCGCGCGCTGATCGCGCTGCAGGGACCGCGCGCCGAATGTATCCTGGCCGAACTCTGGGCCGATATCGTCGCCATGCGCTTCATGGATGTGGCCGAGGCTGCCCTGCACGATGTTCCCTGTATCATCTCGCGCTCGGGCTATACCGGTGAGGACGGCTTTGAAATCTCCATCCCGGCCGCTTCGGCCGAGGACGTGACGCGCCGGATACTCGAACATCCCGACGTCATGCCGATCGGCCTTGGCGCCCGCGATTCGCTGCGTCTCGAGGCTGGCCTGTGTCTCTATGGCAATGATATCGACACCACGACGACGCCGGTTGAAGCCGGCCTGGAATGGGCCATGCAGAAGGCGCGCCGCGCAGGCGGAGCCCGCGCAGGCGGCTTTCCAGGTGCGGATGTCATTCTTCGCCAGTTCGCCGAAGGTGCGAGCCGCCGCCGTGTAGGCCTGAAGCCGGAAGGCAAGGCGCCGGTGCGCGGTGGTGCGCCGCTGTTTGCCGATGCCGAAGGCAAGGTGCCGGTCGGCACCGTAACCTCCGGCGGCTTTGGCCCGAGCGCCGATCACCCCGTCGCCATGGGCTACGTCGATACCGCCCACACCGCCAATGGCACCCAGGTTTTCGCGGAGGTGCGCGGCAGATATCTGCCGATTACCGTCGCCGCCCTTCCCTTCGTCACCCCGACCTACAAACGCTGATCAGGAGCTGAACCCATGCTGAAATTTACCGATGAACACGAATGGCTGAAAATCGAGGGTGATATCGCAACCGTCGGCATCACCGCCCATGCTGCCGAACAGCTCGGCGACCTCGTCTTCGTGGAACTGCCGGAAGCCGGTACCGCGCTCGATAAGGGCGCCACCGCCGCCACCGTTGAATCCGTCAAGGCAGCCTCCGACGTCTATTGTCCACTTGATGGCGAGATCGTTGAATCCAACCAGGCCATCGTCGATGATCCGGCCCTGGTCAACAGCGATCCTCAAGGCGCCGGCTGGTTCTTCAAGCTGAAGCTCTCCGACCCGTCGGCCGTCAACGCCCTTCTGGACGAAGCCGCCTACAAGGAGCTGATCGCCTGATGAGCATGCCGAAGGATTTCACCTTTACCGACTACAAGCCGTATGACTTCGCCAACCGGCGTCATATCGGCCCCTCGCCCGATGAAATGACGGCGATGCTCAAGGTCGTCGGCTACCCTAGCCTCGACGCCATGATCGACGACACGGTTCCGCCGTCGATCCGCCAGAAGGCCCCGCTTGCCTGGGGCGCTGCCATGACCGAGCGCGAAGCGCTCGACAAGATGCGCGAAACGGCAAACCTCAACAAGAAGCTCGTTTCGCTGATCGGCCAGGGTTACTACGGCACAATCACGCCGCCGGTCATCCAGCGCAACATCCTGGAAAACCCTGCCTGGTACACCGCCTATACCCCCTACCAGCCGGAAATCAGCCAGGGCCGTCTCGAGGCTTTGCTCAACTACCAGACGATGGTCTGCGACTTGACCGGTCTCGACGTTGCCAATGCCTCGCTGCTCGACGAGGCAACCGCCGCCGCTGAAGCAATGGCAATGGCCGAGCGCGTGGCAAAGTCCAAGGCCAAGGCTTTTTTCGTCGATGAAGGCTGCCACCCGCAGACCATCGCGCTTCTGAAGACCCGCGCCGAGCCGCTCGGCTGGTCGATCGTCATCGGCAACCCGTTCACCGATCTCGATCCGGTCGATGTCTTTGGGGCGATCTTCCAGTATCCGGGCACCTATGGTCACGTTCACGATTTCACCGGCCTGATTGCCCGGCTGCACCAGACGGGCGCAATCGCCACGGTCGCTGCCGATCCGCTGGCGCTGGCGTTGTTGAAATCTCCGGGCGAAATGGGCGCCGATATTGCCATCGGCTGCACCCAGCGTTTTGGCGTTCCCGTCGGCTACGGTGGCCCGCATGCGGCCTACATGGCCGTCAAGGACGCCTACAAGCGCTCGATGCCTGGCCGTCTGGTTGGCGTCTCCCAGGATAGCCGCGGCAACCGCGCCTACCGCCTGTCGCTGCAGACCCGCGAACAGCATATCCGCCGCGAGAAAGCGACGTCGAACATCTGCACCGCGCAGGTTCTGCTCGCCGTCATGGCCTCGATGTATGCCGTCTTCCACGGCCCCAAGGGCATCAAGGCGATCGCCCAGAGCGTTCACCAGAAGGCTGTTCTGCTCGCTCTCGGCCTTGAAAAGCTCGGCTATGCCGTCGAACCGGACGTGTTCTTCGACACGGTCACCGTCGATGTCGGCAAGCTGCAGGGCATCATCCTGAAGACCGCCGTCGCCGAAGAGGTCAACCTTCGCCGCATCGGCACCACCAAGATCGGCATCAGCCTCGACGAGCGCTCGCGGCCGGTGACGCTGGAAGCCGTCTGGCGGGCATTTGGCGGCGATTTCAAGGTCGAGGATTTTGACGCCGGTTACCGCCTGCCCGAAACCCTACTGCGCACCAGCGCCTATCTGACCCATCCGATCTTCCACATGAACCGTGCGGAAAGCGAGATGACCCGATATATCCGAAGGCTGTCGGACCGGGACCTGGCGCTCGACCGCTCGATGATTCCGCTCGGCTCCTGCACGATGAAGCTGAACGCCACAGCTGAAATGCTGCCGATCACCTGGCCGGAATTTTCAGAAATCCATCCCTTCGTGCCCGCCGATCAGGCCGAAGGTTATCGCCACATGATCACTGACCTCAGCCAGAAGCTCTGCCAGATCACCGGTTATGATGCGGTCTCGATGCAGCCGAATTCGGGCGCACAGGGCGAATATGCCGGGCTTCTGACCATCCGGGCCTATCACCTCGCCAATGGCAACGACCATCGCGATGTCTGCCTGATTCCAACCTCCGCACACGGCACCAATCCCGCGTCCGCCCAGATGGCCGGCATGAAGGTCGTCGTCGTCAAGGTCAGCGACAACGGCGATATCGACATGGACGATTTCCGTGCAAAAGCAGAGCATTATGCGGAAAACCTCTCGTGCTGCATGATCACTTACCCCTCGACGCACGGTGTGTTCGAGGAAAATGTCCGCGAAGTCTGTGACATCGTCCACAGGCATGGCGGCCAGGTCTATCTCGATGGTGCCAACATGAACGCCATGGTCGGCCTTGCCCGTCCCGGCGACATCGGCTCCGACGTCAGCCACCTCAACCTGCACAAGACCTTCTGCATTCCGCATGGTGGCGGCGGTCCTGGCATGGGGCCAATCGGCGTCAAGGCGCATCTCGCCCCTTACCTGCCCGGCCATCCGGAAACCGATGGCGGCGAAGGTGCAGTGTCGGCAGCTCCGTTCGGCTCGGCCTCCATCCTGCCGATCTCCTGGAGCTACTGCCTGATGATGGGCGGCGAAGGCCTGACGCAGGCGACCAAGGTGGCGATCCTCAACGCCAACTACATCGCTGCCCGGCTGAAAGGCGCCTATGACGTGCTCTACAAATCGGCCAAGGGCCGCGTCGCGCACGAGTGCATCATCGATACCCGCCCGCTGGTCGACAGTGCCGGTGTCACGGTCGATGATGTTGCCAAGCGCCTGATCGACTGCGGCTTCCACGCTCCCACCATGAGTTGGCCGGTGGCCGGCACGCTGATGATCGAGCCGACGGAATCGGAGACTAAGGCCGAAATCGACCGCTTCTGCGACGCAATGCTCGCCATCCGCGCCGAAGCGCAGGCGATCGAAGACGGTAAGATGGACCGGACGAACAATCCGCTGAAGAACGCCCCGCACACGGTCGAAGACCTGGTCGGCGAATGGGATCGCCCCTATTCGCGCGAACAGGCCTGCTACCCGCCAGGAGCGTTTCGTGTCGACAAATACTGGTCACCGGTCAACCGCGTCGACAATGTCTTTGGCGACCGCAACCTGGTCTGCACCTGCCCGCCGCTGGAAGATTATGCCGAGGCGGCAGAGTAAGTTCGAAAAACGGAAAGGGGCGCTCGATGCGCCCTTTTTCATCACAGCGGAGCTGCGAACCAACGTCTACTCGCGTCTTACATTGCGTGAGATTGGTCCGGCAGCGTCACCACGAACCGTGCTCCTTGCGTGAATGCCGTATCAAGCGCGATGGAGCCGCCGTGGCTCTCGGCGATCCGTTTTGCCAGCGCCAGTCCGATACCCGTGCCGGGATAAATAGATTCATCCCGGTGCAGGCGCTGGAACACGTCAAAAATCTTCTTGGAAAACCGCGGATCGACGCCGATTCCATTGTCCTCGAAAATCACCCGGACCGTATCCGCGTCCGTCTCGGCATAGATCCGAATTACCGGTTGCACATCCTCCCGGCGGTACTTGATGGCATTGCCGATCAGGTTCTGGCAAAGACGCTTCAAGAGTTCAGGATCGCCTTTCAGCTGCGGAAAAGCCGAAACGTTGATGCTGGCTCCAGCCTCCTGGATGAAACTATCGAGATTGAGGATGGTATCGGAAATCACATCGGTCATTGAAACGATCTGCCAGCTGCCGATTTCGTCGGCAATCTGGGCATAGTCCAGAAGGCTGTCGATCAGCTGGTCCATCCGCCGCGCACTCTGGCGCAGATGGCCGGCATAAATGGGCAGTTCCTGGTGATTGCCGCCGGCCACATCCTCGACGATCATGTCCGAAAACATCGACATGTGCCGCAGCGGCGCTTTCAAGTCATGCGACACCGTGCCGGTAAACTGATTGAGCGCCTCGTTCTTGCGCTGCAACTCAGCGCCCTGCTGCGCGATGCGCTGCTGCTGTTCTTTCAGTTCGGTGACGTTGCGGCCGACAGTGACGTACTCGATCAGCTCGCCGCCATCGAAAAGCGCGATATTCGACCAGAACAGCCAGAGATCGCCGCCATCGGGTAATTTCCGGTGTTGTTCGCGCGCCGCAAGCGGTTCCTCAACCGACAGTTTTTTCAGCACATCGGCCAGGCTCTCGCGGTCCTTTTCTGGAACGAAATCGAGCAACGGTTTTCCAATGAGATCATCGGCCGCCGTGCCGACAAACTGCGCATACCGGTCGTTGACGAACGTATATCTGAGATCGGGGGAGATACGGCAGATGAAATCCGGGATATTCTGGACCAGCGTATAATATTCCAGCCGTTGCCTATCGAGCGCGATCTCAGCCCGCTTCAAATCGGTGACATCGATACGAAGTGCTACGGTATTGCCGTCGCGCGTTTTGAAGTCCTCGACACGCAGCCAGCGGCCATCGCCGTATTCGAAGATCTGGTTGTCGCCGCCGGGGTGTCGAAAAGCCCGCAGCCGGTTCTCCAGCCAAGCCTTGGCCTGTGGTGATCCGATGGGGGCATTGGGGTAATATCCCACCTCGTAGACGGCGATCATGATCTCTTCTGCGGTCATGCCGATTTTCAGGCTTGGTCCTGCCGCGCCGCAGATCCGCCTATAGGCATCGTTGTAGACGATGATCCGCTCATCCGCGTCGAAGATTGCAAATCCTTCCGGAATGGCCTGCAGCGCAGTGTCGAGAATTTCGCTGACTTTCCGGCGCTCGCGGTCAAGTTCGAGATAATCGGAGATATCGTGAACGATACCGGCAAATCCACATGTCATACCATCCGCATCGATAACCGGCGTCACCCGCAACCGAGCGTTGAACATCGTACCGTCGCGGCGGCGGTAGCGGTAGATGCCTTCTGTAAATTGTGTGTTTTCAGGTTCCTCCACTTTGTGGAAAACAGCTGCTTCAAAGTCATGGTCGCTGGCATAGAGCCGTTGTATCGAACCACCGATCATTTCATCGGCGGCATAGCCGAACTGCTCGATAGCGGCGGCATTAACGGACAGCACAATGCGATCGGCATCGACAAAGATGACGGGAGAGGGAAAAATATCATAGATCGCTTGAACGAAATCAGTCTGCGACGCAGTCATCGGTTACTCGGTCACGCTCCGCCCCATATTCACAGAGATATAAAAACAGAAAAAGAGACTGGCGCAAACCAGTCTCTATGCGAACTCAAGATATAGGCCGCACCATGGCGGCGAGATGCTTAGGTGGCGCGAACGACCGCATCGCCTTTCGCTACGAGTGCTGCAAGATCGGCGGGCTTCAGTTCGACGGATTCGCCGCAGCCGCACGCCGATGTCTGGTTCGGGTTGTTGAAGGTAAAGCCCGAACGCAGCGTCGTCACTTCGAAGTCCATCCGGGTTCCGAGCAGATAGAGCACGGCTTCGGGAGCAACCCAGACCTTGGCGCCCTGATGTTCAACCAGATCGTCCTTCGGGTTCGGAGCGGTCACCATGTCGATGGCGTATTCCATACCGGCGCATCCGCCCTTCTTGATCCCGACGCGAATGCCCAGGGCATCGCCACCGGCATTTTCAACGATCGCCTGGACGCGGCCAGCCGCCGCATCGCTCAAACTCATAACTGCAAAGCCCATAGGCCGTTCTCCTTGTAACAATCAGGTTCAAGGCCTGATGCTTTCCGAGTCCAGAATGTAATGCGCAGCGGTTAAGGGATCAATACGCGATCAGTACCAGCCGACCGCAACCTGCGCTTCTTCCGACATGCGATCCGGCGTCCACGGCGGATCGAACGTCATCGACACTTCGACGCCGGATACGCCTTCGACAGCACCGACTGCGTTTTCAACCCAGCCCGGCATTTCGCCGGCGACCGGGCAACCGGGGGCCGTCAGCGTCATGGCGATCTTCACCATGCGGTCGTCTTCGATGTCGATCTTGTAGATCAGCCCGAGTTCGAAAATATCGGATGGAATTTCCGGATCGTAGACTGTCTTCAGCGCGGAAATGACATCGTCGCTCAGACGCGCCAGTTCGTCCGCCGGAATTGCGGAATGGACAATCCCTTCCCGGACGTCGATCTTATCTTCAGTCGTATCAAGGCTCATCGTCATATGTCCCTACGCAAAGAATTTGCGGGCTTGCTCGAGCGCATCCACCAGCACGTCGACTTCGGCCCGCGTATTGTAGAGGCCAAAGGATGCACGGCATGTGGAGGTGACGCCGAAGCGTTTCAAGAGCGGCTGGGCGCAATGCGTACCGGCCCTGACCGCCACCCCTGCCCGATCGATCACCATCGACACATCATGGGCATGGATACCCTCAAGTTCGAAGGAGAAGATACCACCTTTGCCCGGAGCCGTCCCGATGATGCGCATGGAATTGACGGACGACAGGCGTTCCCGCGCGTATGCGGCGAGATCGGCCTCGTGGGCGGCAATCGCGGCCCGGCCGATATTGTCCATATAATCCAGAGCATAGCCGAGACCGATCGCCTGCACGATCGGCGGCGTGCCGGCCTCAAACCGATGCGGCGGTTCATTGTAGGTAACTGCGTCTTCGGTGACCTCGACGATCATCTCGCCGCCGCCCATGAACGGACGCATTTCCTTCAGCCGCTCCATCTTGCCGTAGAGCACGCCAATGCCAGAAGGACCGTAGAGCTTGTGGCCGGTCATCACATACCAGTCGCAATCGAGATCCTGCACGTCGACCGGCATGTGGACGGCCGCCTGGCTGCCATCGACCAGAACTGGAATGCCGCGTTCACGGGCGATCCTGCAGATTTCCTTGATCGGAACGACGGTGCCGAGCGCATTCGACATATGGGTGATGGAAATCAGCTTGGTCTTGTCGGTCAGGCACTTGACGAAATCATCGATATGAAACGCACCCTGATCGTCAACCGGCGCCCAGACCAGCTTGGCACCCTGGCGTTCGCGAATGAAATGCCAAGGCACGATATTGGAATGATGCTCCATGATCGAGATGACGATCTCGTCACCATCACCGATTTTCGGCATGCCATAGCCATAGGCAACCGTGTTGATCGCCTCGGTCGAGGATTTGGTGAAGATGATGTTGTCGACCGAAGGCGCGTTCAGGAACCGCCGAACTTTTTCACGGGAACCTTCATAGGCATCGGTCGCGGCATTCGACAGGAAATGCAGGCCGCGATGGACATTGGCATATTCGTTGGAATAGGCATGGGCAACGGCGTCGATGACTACCTGCGGCTTCTGTGCCGAGGCGCCGTTGTCGAGATAGACCAGCGGCTTGCCGTAGACGGTCCTCGACAGGATCGGAAAATCCCTGCGGATCGCTTCGACGTCATAGGCCGGAACCGGCACCGTGTGTTCCATGTCAGAAATCCAATCAGGCGTGCTTTTCGAGCCAGGCGGCGATGATCGTTTCCAGCGTCTCGATCAGGCCTTCATGTTCGAGTTCCTCGACAATCTCATCAACGAAGGCGTTGACCAGCATGGCACGCGCCTTGTTTTCCGGAATGCCGCGGGCACGCATATAGTAGAGATGCGTCGGGTTGATATCGATGACGGTGGCACCATGGCCGCACTGAACATCGTCGGCAAAGATTTCCAGCTCCGGCTTTGCCGAGAAATCGGCATCGTCGGAGAGCAGCAGCGTGTTGCACGCCATCTTCGCATCGGTCTTCTGTGCGTCCGGAGCAACCCGGATCTGGCCCTGGAACACACCCTTGGCGCGATCGAACAGCACGTTGCGGAGAATTTCGGTCGATGTCGTGTTCGGCACGTCATGGCCGAGCGTGAATGTCACGTCGGTATGGGTTTCGCCGCCGAGCAGGTTGATGCCGCGCAGCTTGAAATCCGCACCTTCGCCTGTGGTGACGCCATGCACTTCCTGGCGCACCAGCTTGCCGCCGGCATTGATGATGAACAGCCGGAGCTTGGCGTTGGTGCCGAGGTCGAAATTCACCTGGGCAAGATGGCTGTCGCCGGCGCCCTGCTGCTGCAGGATGATCCAGGTGATTTCAGCGCCTTCATCGAGGATCAGGTCGCTGACAACCGTGACAAGGCTGGCCGCATCGTTGACCGAAAGATGGCGCTCGATGACTGTAGCCTTGGTGTTGGCACCGAAGGTGACCGGGAACCGGCTGTGGCTCTGGCCGGCGCTCTGCACCAGCTGCAGTTCGAGCGGCTGTTCAAGCTCGGTGCCCTCGGGCACCTCGATCTCGAAACCGTCGCGCACGAAGCTGCCATTGATCCGTCCGATGGCGTCGTCTTGATCGCGTTCGATGAGGTCGGCGGCGGCGACACCGTCGATCAGGCTTTCGGCGTAGGAACGCACATTGATGCCGGCAGGCAGGTTCTTGGTATCAGCCTTGCCGTTCAGCACTGCAAGCACCGAAGAGCCCGGAACCAGCGGATCCACCTTCTGCGCAAACGCCGTCGGATCGTAGGCTGGAACCGCACGCAAAAGCGCACGCATGTCCGTGTAGTGCCAGGATTCGACGCGGCGTGTCGGTAGCCCCTGTTTCCGAAGGCTCGCCAGCAGGCTATCGCGGGCCGACAGCACGGCGCCTTCGCCGGGCAGTTCACCGATCTGGGCAGTATAGGCATCGACGAGGGCCGTCTCGGCGGCTGTCATCGTGATTGCCGTTTGCATGTTCATCCCGGTACTCCTCAAGCCGCCGCATCGATGATGTCGGCATACCCATTAGCTTCAAGATCAAGCGCCAGCGACTTGTCGCCCGACTTGATGACCTGGCCCTTGTAAAGAACGTGGACGGTGTCCGGCACGATATATTCAAGCAGCCGCTGGTAATGGGTGATGACGATGACGGCGCGATCCGGAGAGCGCAACGCATTGACGCCGTCTGCAACGATCTTCAGTGCGTCGATGTCGAGGCCGCTATCGGTTTCGTCGAGGATGCACAGCTTCGGTTCAAGCAGCGCCATCTGCAGGATTTCGGCACGCTTCTTCTCGCCGCCGGAGAAACCGACATTGAGAGGACGCTTCAGCATATCCGGGTTGATCTGCAGCTTGGCGGCGGCTTCCTTGACACGGCGGATAAAATCCGGCGTCGAAAGCTCGGCTTCGCCGCGGAACTTCCGCTGCTCGTTAAGCGCGACCTTCAGGAACTGCATGGTGGCAACGCCCGGGATTTCGACCGGATATTGGAAGGCAAGGAAGATACCCTTGGCAGCACGCTCGGAAGGGTCGAGCTCAAGAATGCTCTCGCCATTGTAGAGGATGTCGCCTTCGGTCACTTCGTAATCGCTGCGGCCCGACAGGATGTAGGACAGCGTCGACTTGCCGGAGCCGTTCGGACCCATGATGGCAGCGACTTCGCCGGCCTTCACGGTGAGGTTCAGACCTCGGATGATCTCGGTGCCATCTTCGGCGATACGGGCATGGAGGTTTCTGATTTCAAGCATCGTAGTTTCTCTCAATCTTCTTTTCTTCCGCGAAGGAAGCGATCTAGCGTCTCATTTCTAACGCCGGAGCTGAGCCAAAAGACAATCGCCAAAATGCCCCCGGAAACAATTCCCAAAGTCTTTGCGATCTGCCAGCCGAACACCAATCCGGCAAAGCCGAGGAAAAGACCCATCACGGAAACGAAAATGATGAACACCATCATCTTCATTCCCAGCGTCATGTCTTTGGACCCGGCCAAAATACAATCCCGATTAGCCCACCGAGCCTTCCAGCGAAATCCCGATCAGCTTCTGTGCTTCGACCGCAAACTCCATCGGCAGTTCCTGGATGACTTCCTTGACGAAACCGTTGACGATCAGTGCGATCGCCGCTTCCGTCGGGATGCCGCGCTGCAGGCAATAGAACAGCTGGTCTTCGGAGATCTTCGAGGTTGTCGCCTCGTGCTCGAACTGGGCCGAGGAATTGCGCGCCTCGATATAGGGCACCGTATGGGCGCCGCACTTGTCGCCGATCAGGAGTGAGTCGCACTGGGTGAAGTTACGCGCGTTTTCCGCCTTGCGATGGGTCGAGACCTGGCCGCGATAGGTGTTCTGGCTGAAACCCGCAGCAATGCCCTTGGAGACGATGCGGCTCGAGGTGTTCTTGCCGAGATGGATCATCTTGGTGCCTGAGTCGATCTGCTGGTGGCCGTTGGAGACGGCGATCGAATAGAACTCGCCGCGGGAACCATCGCCACGCAGAATGCAGGACGGGTATTTCCAGGTGATCGCCGAGCCGGTTTCGACCTGCGTCCACGAAATTTTCGAGTTCTTGCCGCGGCAATCGCCACGCTTGGTGACGAAGTTGTAGATGCCGCCCTTGCCGTCCTTGTCGCCCGGATACCAGTTCTGGACGGTGGAATACTTGATTTCGGCATCGTCGAGCGCAACAAGTTCGACAACCGCCGCATGCAGCTGGTTTTCGTCGCGCTGCGGCGCGGTGCAGCCTTCCAGATAGGAGACGTAGGCGCCCTCTTCCGCGATGATCAGCGTGCGCTCGAACTGGCCGGTGCCCTTCTCGTTGATACGGAAATAGGTCGACAGTTCCATCGGGCAGCGAACGCCCTTCGGGATATAGACGAACGATCCATCGGTGAAGACGGCGCAGTTCAGCGTCGCATAATAGTTGTCGGTGGTCGGAACCACGGTGCCGAGATATTTCTTCACCAGATCCGGATGTTCGCGGATGGCTTCCGAGATCGACATGAAGATCACGCCGGCCTTTTTCAGCTCTTCCTTAAAGGTCGTGACGACCGAAACGGAATCGAACACCGCATCGACGGCGATGCGCGGCGTTTTCACACCAGCGAGGATTTCCTGTTCGCGCAAGGGAATGCCGAGCTTTTCGTAGACCCGCAGAAGCTCCGGATCAACGTCGTCGATCGACGTCGGGCCGGGCGTGCTCTTCGGCGCCGCATAGAAATAGATCTCGTTGAAATCGATCTTCGGATAGTTGACGCGCGCCCAGGTCGGCTCTTCCAGCGTCAGCCAGCGCTGATACGCCTCCAGACGCCATTCGAGCATCCATTCCGGCTCGTTCTTTTTTGCCGAAATGAAGCGGATGATGTCTTCGGACAGACCCTTGGGCGCCTTGTCCATTTCGATCGTCGTTTCAAACCCGTATTTGTACTGGTCCACATCAATCAGGGCGACCTGATCGATTGTTTCCTGCACAGCAGCCATGTCGTTCTCCAATCTCGCCGGATACAAGGTCCGGCAGCTTGTCAGCACGATACAATGTCGTTGTATCGCCTATGTAATGGGCTTAAGGGGCATTTTCACCCCGTTTGCCAAGCGGAAAATTCAATTTCCGCAATTTAATTCAGTATCACGCCGCCGCCCCCGAAAGCCTGCGTCGCGCCGAGACCTTGGCAAAGACCTCGGCACACCGATCTATGTCGGCTTCCGTCGTTGACGGCCCTATCGAAATCCGCAGCGCACCATGGCGCAGATCGTGCCCCATTGCCGACAGAACATAGCTCTGGCCGACCTTGCCGGACGAGCAGGCGGAACCAGCCGAAAGGGCGACACCCTCGAGATCAAAGGCAATCTGTCCGGTCTCGGACTTCAAGCCGGGCAGCGTGAAGAAGCACGTATTGCCGACGCGCTCGCCGCCCTGGCCATGGATGATGACGTCGGGTGCTGCTGCGATCATCGCCGTCTCCAGCGTGTCGCGCAACGCCGAAACCGCGATCATCCGCTGGCTCGGATTATCAGCCGCAAACCGGGCAGCAGCGCCAAATCCGGCAATCGCGGCGGGATTTTCCGTTCCGGAGCGATGCCCTTTTTCCTGGCCGCCGCCACGGACCAGCGCCGTGGGCATCAAGATTTCGCCGCGCGCCACCAAAGCGCCCGCACCCTTCGGCCCGCCGATCTTGTGGGACGAGACGATCAGGAAGTCCGCACCAAGCGCTTCTATCGACAGCGGCAGGCGTCCGGCCGCCTGGACCGCATCGACGAGAAGAATACCGCCAACGGCCTTGACCAGGCGGGCTACGTCACCGATCGGCTGGACGATGCCCGTCTCGTTGTTGGCCAGCATCACCGCGACCATCGGCAGACCGGACTGGCGGTCATGGGAAGCCAATGCCGCTTCGAGTTCGGCCAGATCGATCGTACCCGCCGGCGTCACGGCGATTTCGCTGATATCAGCCTTGCCGAACCGCCCGCCTTCGCGAACGGCCGGATGCTCGATCGCCGAAATATAGAGATGGCCGATCGTCAGCGGCGTCTTGCCCATGCGAAAATCGGGCGTCAGAACCCAGTTTGCCGCTTCCGTCGCGCCACTGGTAAAGGTCACGCTGGAAGCCGCAGCCCCGCAAAGGGCGGCTACATCACGGCGGGCATTTTCGATCAACGTGCGAATTTTACGGCCTTCGCCATGCACCGAGGATGGGTTGCCGAGCAGATCAAGCGCATCAAGGCACGCCGCGCGCGCGGCCGGCATGAGCGGCGCGGTTGCATTCCAGTCCATATAGATGCGCTCTTGTCCCATATTCCCTTGCCAAAGATGAACCGGCTGCCATGTAAAGGCATGCGGCCGGTGCATTTTCCTTGAATTTTTCGCTTCGCTTGCCGTAAGAGACAGCACTCGCCACGGAAAGTCCGTGTCAAAGTTTTGAATGGTTCTAAACTGGTTTTAGAAAAGCTGACTGCTTTCGTCAAGACTGCATCAGCGCTGAAACGGTTTTTAGTACCAGAATCAAGCCCGGAGAGCCAATGCCCGAAATCATCTTCAACGGACCGGCCGGTCGCCTCGAAGGCCGTTACCAGCCGTCCAAGCAGAAGAACGCCCCGATCGCCATCGTCCTGCATCCGCATCCGCAGTTTGGCGGCACGATGAACAACCAGATCGTCTACCAGCTGTTCTACATGTTCCAGAAGCGCGGCTTTACGACGCTCCGGTTCAATTTCCGCTCGATCGGCCGCAGCCAGGGCGAATTCGACCACGGCGCCGGTGAGCTGTCGGACGCCGCATCGGCGCTCGACTGGGTGCAGAGCATGCACCCCGATTCGAAGAGCTGCTGGGTCGCCGGTTATTCGTTCGGCTCCTGGATCGGCATGCAGCTTCTGATGCGCCGCCCGGAAATCGAAGGCTTCATGTCGATCGCGCCGCAGCCCAACACCTATGACTTCTCGTTCCTGGCACCCTGCCCGTCGTCCGGCCTGATCATCAATGGCGACCTCGACAAGGTGGCGCCGGAAAAGGATGTCAACACACTGGTCGATAAGCTGAAGGCCCAGAAGGGTATCTTGATCACCCACAAGACCGTGCCGGGTGCAAACCACTTCTTCAGCGGACAGGTCGATACGCTGATGGCCGAATGCGAGGACTACCTCGACCGGCGGCTGAACGGCGAACTGACGCCGGAACCGGCGGCAAAGCGCATTCGCTAAACCAGCCGTGGCTGGTTACGGCCAGCCCCGATTTTTTTCCAAATGGCACTCCGCGTTCTCAATCGTCGCAGAGTGCCATTTTTTTTGAGGCTGGAGAACTGGCGGTTCGGCTACGCAACACCGCGACAGGCGGCGTCGACCACATGCCTCCATCTTGTTCCGATTTCCCCTTCAGGCTATAGGTCATGGCACAGGCTTGGCCCGCGCCTCCTCCCTCCAATCGGGGAAGTATCGTTCATATGGGGTATTGAAATCATCGAGCCATCTGTTCGAGCGCCGCATAAGGAGGGATTGCGTTTTCCTGCTCGCAATGGAGGTTCCGTGATGAGGCTATCCGCCCCAATCTACCAACTGAAACGCCGGGCCAAACTTCTGGCCCGGGACGAAAAAATCCCCCTGCATGCCGCCTTTGACCGCATAGCGCGCGGAGAAGGTTTTGCAGGCTGGAGCCTGCTTGCTGCGCAAATTGCGGGGAGTTCCGACCAAAGAGACATCCTCTCCCGGCTCTCTGATGGAGACATCGTGCTGCTGGGCGCCCGTCCCGGACACGGCAAGACACTGTTGGGCCTAAAACTCCTGCTCGATGCCATCAGCGATGGTAGGAGGAGCGTGTTCTTCACCCTGGAATATAGCGAGCGGGAAACCAAGCAGCGTATCCGCGCGCTGGAAGGAGAAACACCCGGCCTTGGCGAAGCACTGGAGATCGTCACGGATGACCATATCTGCGCCGACTAAATCATCCACCATCTTGCAGAAGCCCCGCGCGGAACGGTCGCGGTCATCGATTATCTGCAAATCCTCGACCAAAGTAGAAACAAGCCCGTGCTTTCAGAACAACTCGGCGCTCTTCAAGCCTTTGCACGAAAGGCCGGCATTATTCTCGCCTTTCTGTCTCAGATCGATCGTTCCTATGATCCGGAAAGCAAACCACTGCCGGACTTGCAGGACATCCGCCTGCCCAATCGCGTCGATATGAGCCTCTTCTCCAAGGCGTGCTTCCTGCATGAAGGCAAGGCGCAGTTTCAAGCCATAACTTGATTTTCAAGCCTGCCGGTGCGCTTGCCTTATGTCCCGGCAGCCGTTTACCGGACCACAAACAGGGGTGTCAGGCCTGCGCCTGCCACCCCTCCGGGCTGGAGGATATCGCTTGCCCGGCGCGGTTTACCCGGTTGCGGCCACTCTTCTTGGCATCATAGAGCGCAGCATCTGCACCCTTGATCGTATCAACGATCGTGTCACCTGGCGCGGCCAGCGTGCAAACGCCAAAACTCGCCGACAGGCGGACTGTGTCCGGCAAGCCGATGATCGCAAGCGATGAAAAGCTGTTTCGAAGCCCCTGTGCAAACAGGTAACCCGTTGCCTCGCCGGTCGATGGCAGGAAGATGGCAAACTCTTCACCGCCGAAGCGCGCGCAGATTGCCTCGGGCGGTGCATGCCCCGCAATCATCCGGCCGAAGGCCAGGATCACCTGATCGCCGGCAGCATGCCCATAGGTATCGTTTACGACTTTGAAATGATCGAGATCGCACACAATCACGCTATGCGGATAAGCGGACATCGGGCGGGCAAGGACCTGGCTCACTCGTGCGTCGAAACCGCGCCGGTTCAAAAGCCCTGACAGAGGATCGATTTCGGAGGTCGCCTTGGCGTCATCCATGATTTCGACAACAATGACGGCGAGCAATGTCAGCCCTGTCGAAACGACCAGAACGGCACTGAGGCTCTGGGAGACCAGCGCATAAGTGCTGCCGAGATAGGCCTGCGCTGTGTCACCGCCGCTGAATTTGACCGCAAAATAGACTTTGCTGGCAAAATTCCCGGCCGTGATCAGCAGCAATGCCATGAGTATCCGGTCGGCTGTCTCGCGCCGCCCGGACCGGTAGACCGCCACCGCGCAGATCAGTTCCGCAATCGCGAACGGCAGCTGGTAGCCGAGCGAATGGGCAAATGTGCCGCGCGGCAAATCATAGATCATCAGGTTGAGGGGCAGTGCCGCACACAGAAGCGCCGTGATGGTCCAGATGTTCGCCGGCACCGCGTACAGGCGGCCAATCCCGACGCGGATCATCAACAGCGCACTTAGAAGGGAGCTGAATGCTCCGAAGCTGGCAATCCGGTCGAAATCGCCATAGCGGATCATCACCTCAAAGACTGCCGACAGCGAGGCGACAGCAAATGCAGCAGCAAACCAGCGTCCGGCCGACGGAATGCGGCTGCGCCTGGCGATGACCAGGAAAAAAGCGCAAAAAAGCTGCGCTATCAGGAAATTGACCGTCAATAGGAAGAGCGCGCCGTTCATCAATATGTCCGTTTCGAGAACACACACGCCGCGCGTTCCCCTCCGCAGGCCCCAAGGCTTTGCAGATTCGTGCGAATGGTATCTGCGTCCGGCAAAAGAAACGTTAATCTGGAGTTTGCGGCAGAGGTTCCAAAACCGGATTGAAGACGCCGCCAGTGACCGGTTTTGTCACTCCCGTCGTACCGGGAAATGTCAGCGGTAATCCTTCAAGCGAACGCACGGCAAGGTAAGCCCATGCCTCTGCCTCCATGGCATCACCGTCCAAGCCGGCCTCTTCGGCAACAATAACTGTCACATCGTCCTTTGCCCCAAGCCTGCGAAGGTCGTGCATGATGACAGGATTGAGCCGCCCGCCCCCACATATGACAAGGGTCCGGGGCTGCTCTGGCAGGTGTCTGGACGATTTGAGAATGGCTGCCGCTGTCACATACGCAAGTGTGCGCGCGCCGTCCGCCAAGGCGGCATCTGCATCGGCCGGCGGTGAAAAGTCGTTGCGATCAAGCGAGCGGCGCTGGTTGGATGAAAAAAACGAATGGTTGAGATAACGGTCTGCCAGCCCGGGAATGATCCTGCCAGCACCGGCGATCGTGCCATCTTGATCGAAGGCGCCGCCCGTATGGGTCTCCACCCATTGGTCGATCAACGTATTTCCCGGGCCGCTGTCATAGGCGACGATATCGCCTTGCGTGCCAATGAAGGTCAGATTGGAGATGCCGCCGATATTGACGAAAACCAGTGGCGCGGTTTGCCCGGCGCTTCGGGCGAGAGCGGCATGATAGACAGGAATGAGAGGCGCGCCCTGCCCGCCATATGTCATGTCATTGGCGCGCATGTCATGGACGACGGCGATACCTGTCAATTGCGCCAGCAGCGCGCCGTCGCCCAACTGCACGGTCAGCGCCTCATTCGGGCGATGAAGAACGGTCTGCCCGTGAAATCCGATCACGTCTATATCGGCTGGCAACAGCCCGTTGCAGGCGAGAAAATCATTGACCGCAACGGCATGCCGTAGCGTCAGGTTTCGCTCGACGGCTCCCAGATCGCCCGGACGCTCCATCCTGTCTGTCAGCGCGCGCGCCTCGTCCAGGGCCAGTTTCAGCCGGTTCCGGAAAGCCGGTTCGTAAGCAACGCCCATGAAGGGGCCACGCTCGACCCGGTCGCGGCCATCGGTTCGAACCAGCGCAATATCGATGCCGTCCATGCTGGTGCCGCTCATCAGCCCGATCGCCGTCTTCATCTGCGCCATCCTGCACTCAACTCCCAACCAAACATTACCGATGCAAACATTCCCAGCGCAAACAGGTGCACTTTTCACCAAACAGTGCTAAACGCCGCGCAAATATCCAGCAAGCACTCATTCTTTTCCAAACAGCCCACCGAAAGAGACAGGTCATGTCCGAATTCAAGTCCGATTTCCTGCACACCCTCCACGAACGCGGCTTCATCCACCAGACGTCCGACAATGCCGGGCTGGATGCGCTGTTCAACAAGGAAACCGTGACGGCCTATGTCGGCTATGATGCAACAGCCACCAGCCTGCATATTGGCAACCTCATCTCGGCGACAATGCTATATTGGCTGCAGGAAACGGGCCATCGGCCAATCGCTTTGATGGGGGGCGGCACCTCCATGGTCGGAGACCCCTCATTTCGTGACGAGCAGCGCAAATTGCTCACGCCCGAAGCAATCGATATCAACATTGAAGGTATCAAGCGTATCTTCTCGCGTATCCTGCGCTTTGGCGACGGCCCAACGGACGCGTTCATCGTCAACAATGCCGAGTGGCTTCTAAAGTTGAACTATGTTGAATTCCTGCGCGATGTGGGCAGGCACTTCTCGGTCAACCGCATGCTGAGCTTCGATAGTGTCAAACTTCGGTTGGACCGGGAACAATCACTGTCGTTCCTCGAATTCAACTACATGATCATGCAAGGCTACGACTTCGTCGAGCTGAACCGCCGTCATGGCTGCCTGCTGCAGATGGGCGGATCGGATCAATGGGGCAACATCATCAACGGGGTCGATCTCGGCCACCGGATGGGCACACCGCAAATGTATGCACTGACAACCCCGCTGCTCACGACATCTTCGGGCGCCAAGATGGGGAAATCAGCAACGGGTGCTGTTTGGTTGAATGAGGATGTCTTCAGCCCCTACGATTTCTGGCAATACTGGCGCAACACCGAAGACGCCGATGTCGGCCGTTTCCTGAAGATCTTCACGCGGTTACCGATGGACGAAATTGCCCGTCTGGTGGCGCTTGGCGGATCGGAAATCAACGAAGCTAAGAAGATCCTGGCAACCGAAGCAACCGCTATCGTTCATGGCCGCGAGGCGGCAGAACGTTCAGCTGAAACAGCAAAGCAGACCTTCGAAGAAGGCGCCCTTGCAGCCAACCTGCCATCCATCGATGTACCGGCGGCAGAGCTTGAAGCCGGTGTCGGTGTTCTCGCGCTGTTCGTACGGGCTGGTCTGGCCGAATCGAACGGCAAGGTGCGGCAGTTCCTGAAAGATGGTGCGGTCCGTATCAACGATGCGGTAGTCAATGACGATCGCCAGGTGATCGGCACCGGTGACGTGATGGCAGATGGTGTCATCAAGCTGTCGCTCGGCAAGAAAAAGCACATTCTCGTCCGGCCGGCCTAAACGCCTCGTACGACAAGCGACATGAAAACCGGCGGCGATCCCGCCGGTTTTTTATTGGAATTCAAAGATGCTGCGGAACACGCCGGGGGCGATGATTGACAGCGGATTGATCGTCAGATTCGGCTTGGCGAAGGGGCCAACCAGCTTGAAGGTAATCCCGAGCAGGCCCCGGTCGCGGCCATTGCCGAGAAGAACGCCGATGATCGGCAATTCGCCGAACAGACGATTGAGCCCGTAGGCCGGCATGAACGTTCCGGTCATGTCCATGTTGCCGTTCGCGTCGCGCACCGTGCCCTGGAACGTTGCGCCGACATCAACCCCGCGCACGACCCCGCTGTCGATCGCAATCGATCCATTGTCGAGCGCGATATTGGCAGAACCACGCTCGAAGCGGGCAGAACTGACATCGATATTCTTCTTCACCGCCTGGTTCAGGCTTCTGCCATCGGCGCCTGTCGGGGTGGAGACGATCGATTGCAGCCGGGCTTCGTTGACCAGCGAAAACTTGCGAATATCGACATTGCCTCGCCAGGAACTGCCGCCGCGATCGCGCAGCTTCAGATTAAGCAGCCCGCCACGCATGTTGCTGTAGATATTGGCGAAGCGGGCGAGCGATCCAGCATCGCCGCTGGTCAGTTCCAAGGTATTGTCAGCACCGTTTTTCGTCAGCTTGGCAACAACGGCCTGACCACTGTCGGTCACCGCCGACAGATCGATGGCATCGATCTGCTTGCCTCTGGCCGCATAGCTCAGATTGACGTTGGACAATGTCTCAGAGTGGAAGCCGGTCACCTGTTGAAGGTTGGCATTGATGGAGATCCGCTTGCCGCCGCCATCGCCATCACCATCTCCATCTCCTGACCCGCTACGCAAGCTTTCGATGACTGGGCGCATATCGGCGGACGAGCCATTCACGTTGACGGCAAAGCCACCTTTCTGGCGCTTGATGCTGACGGCATAATTATCGCCCTTGGAGAGTTGGACCGAGGAAAGCTCTCCGGAATTCAAACCTGACTTGTCGAGCACGAGTGCGCCTGCGGCACCAAAGCCATCGCCCGTGAGCTTTAGATCATCGATATGCGCCATGTCGTCGGAGGTTGAGACTGAAAACGTCGCCTTTGCGCCAATCCCCGCTCCCTTTGACCAACCTATCCAGGGAAGCGAAATCTGCGCATTGCCGAGATCGGCCGAAACTGTCTGCCGATTAGAATCATCGATCTGGATATCTAACGACACAGGTCCACTGACAATCCCAGCAAGCCCCGGAGCGAGCTTCGCAAGCGCCTGGTCATTCAGCGTTCCGGAAACCTCACGCTTTCTTTTGACGGTGCTGTCCGCACCGACGGGCTCGACAAGGGAAATAGTCATCGGCCCGCCATCAATATCGGCTTGCGCTTCCAGCACCGCCTGCTGTGGATCGATCCTCAAGCTCCCCTTGATGTCGGAAATCGACCGTCCGGCAATGGGTTTATTGACGGTGACGCCATTCAGCAGCATCTGTGCCTGCCATTGCGGCGGCGGTGGTTTTTGGGCGGTGACGAGACCGAAACGCGCACCGACCTGCGCCGTCATTTCTCCAGAAAAGTCCTCTGGCTTGAAAGGCGTTCGCTGCAGGGCAAGAATGGGCCGGTAGCTGACAAGCTCGGCAATCGCATCCGCCTGCCCCCCGACATCCAGTTTCATTTCAGCGATCAGCGGCTTTTCGTAGGTGTTGGGGATGACAAAGTTACCCCCGTTTACCGTGGCGGAGCGACCGGACGGGAAATAGGCCGTTCCGCGTTCGATCTCCACATCAAGATACTCGCCCTTGAGCTTGAACACGCCGGCTGCATCGCGCAATGGCGGAATGTCGCCAGCCAGATTGACCCGCGCATCGGCGATGTTGAATTGAACGCTCAACTCCTCGGCGTTCAGATCGATAGGACCGACGGTGCGCGTGATGCGTCCCATCGGAAGGAAGACTTCAATTTTACCATCGGTGACAGTACCGCCGAAGATATTGTTGATCACCCACCGGCGTGCCGTCTTGCCGACCCACCAGGGCCATAATTGCTTGACCGCAGCGGACTGAATCTTGCTCGTCAGAAGCGCAAAGCTGATCTGCGGTGATGTATCCCCGAATGTCATGGAGAGAGAGCCGGCGGCCGTGCCGAGAGCGCTGGCCACCGTGAGTTCCTGAAATACCAGTTCGTGCGTTTCCGGCAGGAATCGCCCCTGTGCCTTGGCATCGAAGATCAGCGGGGCCTCGGAGACATCGACAGGAGACGAACTGGCTGATTGCAGCAGAAGGTCGATCGAAAATCCCGGTTTTCCGGCTGTAGCCGCCGGATCGAGATCGGCAATTGCCCCCGTAAACGGAAACGTCGATCGGCCGATCCGCACCATCGACGGAAGAATTTCTATTCTGTCACGGCCAAAGTCATAGGTGATGTTGACTTCGGAGGGCTTCAGTTCCGACGAAAATCCGCCGGCATCGAAGACCCCCTCCGCCGACTGCCCTTTCAGTTGCAGGGTCGGCATCAAACCTTGGCCGGCACGTGTCGCATTGATACTCAGATCGGCGCTGCTTCTGATCCCGAATGCCTGTTCCGTCTCTGTCTGATTGCGATGGAGAAAGGCGGCCAGCGGCAGTCCGGTAGCAGCGCCGTCAAGGCTGGCTATCCGTCCATTTGCGCCGTTGGCGCGAAGATGCAGCTCCGCCGATTCTCCGTCTATGGAAAAAAGCCCGTCAATCTGCATGGAGCCATCGTCACCGCGCTTGAAATCGAGAGATTTCACCACGACCGGAATAGCCCGCTTCCGGGGACCTGCAACGGACAGCTGCAGGTCCGCAAGGCGCACGGTCTCTGTATTGCTGCGGCTAATCAGTTGCGAAATGCTGTCTATCTGGTTGAACACGACCTCCAGCCCGCCGGCAACATCGGCAACCCGGATGGCCGTCAGATCGATCGGCTTGCCTTGGGGCAGAAGTGACGGATCGAGCGTCGCACCTTCAGCTTCCAGCCGTGACATGGCAATTCGGCCGGTCAGCAAGGCAAGAGGATTGAGTTCGATAAAGACGGAATTGGTGGTCACCAGACGTTTGTTGGAGGCGTTTTCCACCAACGTCACGTCCTGCGCTTTGAGCGCGAGAGCACCATTCGAGTTCACGCGCAATACGGTGCTGCCGACCTCGGCATGATATCCGCTGCCGATGGCGGAATTCAGGGCCGTCTGCGCCCGCGCGTTGAGCGGCCCGTCGAGGAACCCGCCTTCTATGGCTGCCAGAACAGCTGCCCCAAGAAGCAGAAAAATTGCCGTAATAACGATCGTTGTTGTGACAACGAGATGTGCAACCCCACGCTTGTTCGGCGCGTGAACGATACATGGATCATGGGCCTGCGCCGATGGCAGGGAATGCAGAACGACAATGTCTTCCTTGCGAAACGATACTTTTTCGCCGCGGATTTCATTCATCAGCGCCGGTGACCTCCGGAAGTGTGAAAAAGAATCATGCGGTATTTTCCAATCTGCTGCGATTCCACTTCGCGGCATCAGACGAAGATATGCCCATGATGCCAAACGCACATCGTACGCGGTTGATTTATCTCATGTTCTCGCCCGAAAATACCAATGGCGCATCGGCGCACCTTTCGGCATCTGCATTCGTTGCACAGTAATTAAAGAACGATCCCGGGGCAAACGATGTCTGCCCTTCCACCCATCTTCCCTGTGCGCGAGACATCCCCCGGTCCCTCCGGCGCTGGACGGGTCGGGTTCCGATTGGCTATGCCTCTTGCGACACACTTTGGCGGCACATGCCCCAGAATAAAGGAATAACCATGGCGAACCCGATCGAAGGCGCAATTGCACCGGACTTTACCCTGCCCCGCGACGGCGGCGGAACCGTCTCGCTGTCGGATTTCAAGGGGCAATCTGTCGTGCTTTTCTTCTACCCGAAGGACGACACTAGCAGCTGCACCACCGAATCGATCGCCTTTAGCGGACTGCTGAGCGAATTTTCAGCAGCTGGCGCGGTGGTCATCGGCATGTCGCCGGATTCGGTGAAAAAGCACGACAAGTTCGCCAAGAAATACGATCTGTCGGTCATCCTTGCGTCGGATGAGGACCTAGCCGTCCTGAACAGTTATGGTGTTTGGGTCGAAAAGAGCATGTACGGCCGCAAGTATATGGGCGTCGAGCGGACGACCCTGCTGATCGGACCCGATGGCGTCATCCTGCGCATCTGGCCGAAGGTGAAGGTTGCCGGTCATGCCGAAGAGGTCCTTGCCGCAGCCAAGAGCCTTGCCAACGGAACAGCGTGACGATGACGAACCTGCCGGCGATTCGCAGCCTTCGCGACGGGGCCGTCCGCGCAATCCGCGCAGCCGATCTGGATATCAAGACGCTCTTGACCCAGGAGACGGCCCGCCGCTGGAGCGAACGGACCCTGTCGCTGCGCTCGCCGCTCGATACGCCTGTGCCAGATCGTCCCGGAAGGCCGGAAAAGCCGGAACTGATACCGCCAAGGCAAATGCCAAAGCGTGCGCTGACCACAGACAAGGGCAGGATCGCCCTGCTCCACGCCATTGCCCATATCGAACTCAATGCTGTCGATCTGGCACTTGATATCGTCGCCCGCTTTGCCGCGGAGCCCGTTCCCAACTCCTTCTTCGACGGCTGGATGAAGGTGGCCTTTGAGGAGGCCAAGCATTTCCGCATGGTGCGCGATCGTCTGCGCCAGCTTGGTGCCGACTATGGTGATCTGCCGGCCCATGACGGGCTCTGGCAGGCAGCCCATGATACGCGCAACGATCTTACGGCACGCTTGGCGGTCGTACCGCTGATTCTCGAGGCGCGCGGCCTCGACGTGACGCCTGCCCTGCAAGCCAAGATGCGCGAGGCTGGCGACATGGAAAGCGCTGCCGTGCTTGACGTGATCTACGAGGATGAAAAAGGCCATGTGGCTGTCGGCGCCAAATGGTTCCGTTTTCTCTGCGCCCGGCAAAAGAAGGACCCGGCAGCGGCGTTCCAGGCCCTGGTCAGGGCCAATTTTCGAGGTCCGCTGAAAGCCCCGTTCAACGATATCGCCCGTGCCGAAGCCGGCCTGACGCCATCATTCTATCGCTCGATGACGGCCTCCGTAAACACCTGACAGGCCGTCACAAAACCCGCCCAGCAAAGCTTTGTTAACCTTAACGGTGTCTAATCGCCCCATCAGGACGGGCAGAATCGCACGCGGTGGGGGTGAGTTGGTGTCTACGGAAAGCCAAGTTTTCGGCAAGCGCGCACAAAAGCACATCATCATTCTGGCCAGCGGTGACAAGGTTCGCCACATGACCATTCAGCCCTGGATGGCAGCGCTGTCGGTTTGTTTTGTTTCGGTTTTTTCGATCGGCTATCTCGCTGCAACCTCCTATCTGGTACTGCGCGACGACCTGATCGGTGGCGCGATGGCCCGCCAGGCGCGCATGCAGCACGAATACGAGGACCGGATTGCCGCCTTACGCGCGCAGGTCGACCGCGTCACGAGCCGCCAGCTCCTTGATCAGCAAGTCGTCGAAGACAAGGTCGAAAAGCTGCTCCAACAGCAGATGGCATTGTCATCACGCCACGGCCGCCTTGGCACACTGCTCGACCGCGCCGAAGAATCCGGTATCGCCGAGAAGGAAGTTCACCCTGCAGAGACAGCACCCCTCGCCTACGAAAAACGCGCTGACGCCAGTGGTGGCCTAAAAGCCATCGAACGGTTGATGGGCATGGGCGGTAAGGCGCCTCAGCAGAAGATCGCGCTTGCCTACACACCACAATCCGCCTCGGACGGACAGGAGGCGATGGCGGACCGTGCCGACCGGCTGTTTTCGAAGGTGACATTGTCGCTCAAGGATATCGAGCAGGAACAGAAAACCCGTATAGACAGCCTGACGGCAGGCGCATCGGAAGCCACCGATGCCATCATGACCATCCTTGCACGCACCGGCGTCAAGGTGGCCGCAGATGAAGTGGCGGAAACTGCAGCCGTTCCGGGAGATGACGATGCTATTGGCGGCCCGTTCGTCGAGCCGGAAACCACCGAGGCCTTCGACAGCTCTCTGGTCGGGCTCGATACAGCACTTGGCCGTCTCGAAAGCGTTCGCAGCCAGGCGAGGAAGCTGCCATTCAACAATCCGTCGCCGGCCAGCGACATTACCTCAAGCTTCGGCAACCGCCTCGACCCGTTCCTTGGCCGGTTGGCGCTGCATGCCGGCATCGATTTTCGCGCGCCGACCGGAACACGGATCCTCGCAACGGCGCCCGGCACGGTGATCACCGCAGGCAAGACCGGCGGTTACGGCAACATGGTCGAAATCGACCATGGCAACGGCATCACCACCCGCTACGCGCACCTCTCGACGATCCTGGTCAATGCCGGCGACAAGATTACCGCCGGTGAGGCCATTGCCCGTTCCGGCAGCACCGGCCGCTCGACCGGCCCGCACCTGCACTACGAAGTCCGCCTCAATGGCGAGGCCGTCGACCCCATGCGGTTTTTGACCGCAGGCATTAAGCTCAGCCACTACATCAATTGAACTTGACGGCTTTGTGGCCGCTCTTGACGTAACGGCAGGCTTTTTTTCGCTATCCTGTTGTTGGCAGTCCATTATTGACTCTTTCGCCGATCAAACCACCGGTTTTCTTGACTTTGCTTGGCTATGGGACTAAGAGCCCCAGCGACGGCAGTTAACGCTTGCGCCGATTGACCAGAGTTCGACCGAACCGGAACGGAAACAGATTTCCCTTTGACCACTTTTTCAGACCTTGGCCTGAGCCAAAAAGTTCTTACCGCAGTGACAGATGCGGGCTACACCATCCCTACACCGATCCAGGCAGGCGCCATTCCGCCAGCCCTGCAGCGGCGTGATATTCTGGGCATCGCCCAGACGGGCACGGGGAAGACGGCATCCTTCGTGCTGCCTATGCTGACGCTTTTGGAAAAGGGCCGCGCTCGTGCTCGTATGCCGCGCACGCTCATTCTTGAGCCGACGCGCGAACTGGCTGCCCAGGTTGCGGAAAACTTTGAAAAATACGGCAAGAATCACAAGCTCAATGTCGCACTGCTGATCGGCGGCGTGTCCTTCGATGAGCAGGACCGCAAGCTTGAGCGTGGCGCCGATGTGCTGATCTGCACGCCAGGCCGCCTGCTTGACCATTGCGAACGCGGCAAGCTTTTGATGACCGGCGTCGAAATCCTCGTCATCGATGAGGCCGACCGCATGCTCGACATGGGCTTCATCCCCGATATCGAGCGCATCGCCAAGCTGATCCCCTTCACGCGCCAGACCCTGTTCTTCTCGGCCACCATGCCGCCGGAAATCCAGAAACTCGCTGACCGGTTCCTGCAGAACCCCGAGCGTGTCGAAGTGTCGACGCGGTCTTCGACGGCAACGACCGTGACGCAGCGTTTGGTCGCCACTCACAGCAAGGATTACGAAAAGCGCGCTGTGCTGCGCGATCTGATCCAGAAGCAGGACGAACTGAAGAACGCCATCATCTTCTGCAATCGCAAGCTTGATGTGGCCGAACTGTATCGCTCGCTTTCGCGTCACGGTTTCTCAGTGGGCGCGCTGCACGGTGACATGGATCAGAGTTCGCGCACGAAAATGCTTGCGGGCTTTAAGGACAATGCGATCACGCTGCTGGTTGCCTCCGACGTCGCCGCCCGCGGTCTCGACATTCCGGATGTCAGTCATGTGTTCAATTTTGACGTGCCGATCCATGCGGAAGATTATGTCCACCGCATCGGCCGCACCGGCCGTGCCGGTCGTTCGGGTGCCGCGTTCACGCTGGTTTCCAAGCGCGACACAAAATTCGTCGATGCCATTGAAAAGCTGATCGACAAGAACATCGAGTGGCTGAACGGCGATCTGTCCGCCCTGCCCGCTCCAATGGAAAGCCACGAGAGCAGCAAGCCGGAGCGCGGCGGCCGTGACGGCAAGCGCGGTGGACGCCGCAACGACAGGGATCGTGAACACGCTCCCCGGCCCGTGGCCAGTCACAAATCGGACATCAAATCAGACGATAGTCCGGCAGTCGTAGCAGCCCCCCTCGAACCGGTAGTAGCAAAGGCAGAACCTGTGAGATCAGAACGCAAGGCAGAAACGAAACCGCAGAATGCCGGCCGTAACAGCAACCGTCCTGCTCCCCAGCCGAATCCTGCCAATGACGACAACCGCGATCGCCGCAACCGCTATCGCCGCGACCAGGACGACGGCCCGACGCCGGTCGGCTTCGGCGACGATATCCCGGCTTTCATGCTGATTGCCGGCAAGGCCTGAGCCTTCACGCAGTCGCATGGCATATCCAGGCATAGATTTTCCCGGTGTGGGATCAGGGCTTGCCGTCTTTAGTGACGGCAAGCTTTTGCTTTGCAAGCGCTTGAAAGCACCGGAATCTGGTCACTGGAGCATTGTCGGCGGCAAGGTCGATCATATGGAACCGGCAGCCGACGCCGCCCGCCGCGAGGCGGAGGAAGAGAGCGGCCTGACAATCCATTCGGCGCGTTTTCTCTGCCTCAGCGAACAGCTGATCGAAGCCGACCGGCAACACTGGATTTCGCTGATCTACGTGACCGACGATTTCTCCGGCGAACCACAATTGACGGAACCCGACAAACTTTCCGCAATAGGCTGGTATCCGCTCGACGACCTGCCGCAACCGCTCTCCCTGTTTGCCCAGGATGCGGTCAAGGCGTTGCGGGCGCTGGCTATTTCTTAGCGCGCAAGGCCGCCTCAAAGGCAAGCCGCACCCAGCGGGCCATTTCATCGGGATCATCAAAAGCTTCTTCTGGAACGGACCAGTAGGGCATCTTCACCAGTTTGCCCTTGCCGTCATAGCTCCACTGCGAACTACCGGCCGCCTCGAATTCTCCGGCGCTCTCGCCGTCTGCTTTCAACAGAATGTCGCCGCTCACCTCCAGCGCCAGAATCCGGCCTTCGAAATAGATGCCCTTGCCGCCAAACATGCGTTTGACCGTCACCGGCCCCAGAGCCGAAAACATCTCCTCGATTGCCGCATTGTCCATGTCTGTCAGCCTTTCAACATGCGAATGGTAAAGCCGGCTGCTCCATCAATATGCGGCAGCATGGATCGCGAGCTGCGGGGCAGCAGCGGGAACCGCTTAGCCGGTGCAAGGAAATCTATAACGTGCGGTAGTCGCGGTCCAGATAGACCAGCGCCGGTTTTTGTTGGCCAAGCGTCACCGCGACGACCTGTCCGAACAGGACGATATGGGTGGCCACCGTCTTGATATCGATCAGCCGGCAATCGAACGCAGCCACGGCCTCGGCAAGGATCGGCGCGCCGGTCTTCAGTTCTCCCCAGGTGCCGTGGGAGAAGCGCTCTGACGGATCGACCGGATTCTTGCCGGAAAAGACATGGGCGAGATCCATCTGGTCGGCGCCGAGAAGATTGAGCGCGAAGCTGCCGCTGTCGGCAAAGATGTCGTTGCGCGGATTGGCACCGTTGAGGCAGACCAGTAGCGTCGCCGGATCGTCGGACACCGAGCAGGCGGCCGTGATCGTCACGCCACGCCGCACGCCGTTATGGGCCGCCGTCACGATATGCACGTGGCCAGCCAGCCGGCTCATGGCATCACGGTAGGTCAGCGGGTCCAGTTGGGTCTTGTCCAACACGGCAGTCTCCAGATCGATGTATGTTTTTAACACATAGACATTGCAACGAAATATGAAACCCGCTGTCTGGTTTTTCTTCGTCATTTACGGCAATTGTCGTCCACCTGACGAAGGTTCCGATCTTTTCCTTTGACCCTTGCAGCCACATCTTTAAAACATGGGCATTCTCAACTGGATAAGCGCATGTTTCGTTCGATTTTCGCCAGCCTTGTGATTGCCGGATCGGTTCAGGCCGCCCCCGCTTTGGCTGCGGGCCTGAAGATCGCCGTCGTCGCGCCGGCCGACGGACCGTTTGCGCTTCTGGGGCAGCAGATGCTGGACGGCGCCCGCTTTCAGGCAGAGGATCGTGGCTCGGAAATCATCGCCATCCCGGAAACCTGCGAGCCGAATGATGCGGAAAGCCTGACGAAAGCTCTGCTCGCCAGCGGCGCCGAGGCGGCGATCGGCTTCCTGTGTACGGAAAGCCTGGAAGCGACGCTGCCGGCACTGGCCGAGGCCGGTATTCCCGCCCTGACGCTCAGCGTGCGCTCCGATATTCTGATGGAAGACGCGCTGAAGAAGAAATGGCCCTTCTTCCGGCTGGTCCCGAGCGCCAAGGCCGAAGCGGCCAAGGCGACGGAGATCATTTTGTCGCGCTGGAAGAACGAACCGCTCGGGCTGATCGAGGACGGAACGATCCATGGGCGCGAACTGGTGGAAACTGTGCGCGGCGCGCTGGCCGAAATCGGCCTGACCCCAACCTTCTCCGACACCTATCGTCCCGCCCAGGAACAGCAGGTGAGCCTTGTTCGACGGCTCGCCAAGAGTGGAGCGACGCATGTCTTCACCGGCGGCGACCGCGCCGATACCGCCATCATTGCGCGCGATGCGGCGTCCGAACAGGTGGCACTGACGCTGATGGGCGGCGAGGCGCTGGATGCGGCTAACCTGCCGGTTCCGCTCGCGAATGGCATTCTGGCCGTATCCCTGCCGGACTATGCCACCCTGCCGGACGCCAAGGTCACCGTCGATGCCATGACGTCGGCAAAATTGCTGCCGGAAGGCTATGTATTGCCCGCGTTTGCAGCCGTCACGCTGCTGGAGCAGGCGAAGGACCAGGCCGGCAAGGATGGCGGCCCTGTACTGGATGCGCTAGCCAAAGGCCCCTACCAGACGGTTCTTGGCCCCCTCCGTTTTAACGCCGGTCACGAATTGGCAGAAAACCCCTATCGGCTGCTGGAATGGCAAAACAACCGGTTCATTACCGCTCCGGCCGTTTCGGGAAGCCAATGATGCGCCCCGGCCCGCGCAATTCGATCACCGATGTCGGTGGCCTGAGGGTCGGCAATGCCGAGGACCATCGGCTGAAATCCGGCGTCTCCGTCATCGTCTGCGATCAACCGGCCGTCGCCGCCGTGCAGGTGCTGGGTGGTGCTCCCGGTACGCGCGAGACTGATCTGCTCGAACCGCACAATACGGTACAGACCGTTGATGCCATCGTTTTGTCGGGCGGCTCGGCCTTCGGGCTTGATGCGGCATCTGGCGCACAGGCCGCTTTGCGCCAGATGGGACGCGGCTTTCCTGTCGGCAACCTGCATATCCCGATCGTTCCCGCCGCCATCCTCTTCGACCTGATCAATGGTGGCGACAAGGATTGGGGTCTCTACCCGCCCTATCGCGAACTTGGGTATGCGGCAGTTCAGGCCGCAGCGCTGGAATTTTCGACAGGCACCGCCGGCGCCGGAACAGGCGCCCTGACCGCCACGTTCAAGGGCGGGCTCGGCACAGCCTCGGCGATCCTCGACAACGGGATCACCATCGGCGCATTGGTCGCCGTCAACGCGCTCGGTTCAGCGACCATCGGTGACGGCAGGCATTTCTGGTCGGCACCGTTCGAGGAAGGCGCAGAGTTCGGCGGCCTCGGCATGCCGCATCCGTTCCCGAAGGACGCACGCGACCTGCGCATCAAGTTTCGCGGCAAGCAGAGCGAAACGAAAAACACCACGATCGCCGTCATCGCCACCGATGCGGTGCTGAGCAAGGCCGAGGCGAAACGGCTGGCGATCGCCGCTCATGACGGCTTTTCCCGTGCAATCTGGCCATCGCATACGCCGCTTGACGGCGACCTGGTCTTTGCGCTGGCGACGGGAACAAGCGGCAAAGCCATTTCGCTGCAGGATTTTATCGATCTAGGGGCTGCGGCAGCATCCACCATGGCCCGCGCTATTGCCCGTGGCGTGCATGATGCGACGGCTCACGAAAACGATCTGCTGCCCGTTTGGGCGGCGCAAACCTAGACTCCGGCGATGGCGAAGTGGCAACATCTGTTGTTTGCCGTGAAAAGCGATGCTATTGCCCGCAAAACAGTTGGAGCCCCACACCATGCCCCTGCCTATCCGCATCGCCCCCTCCATTCTCGCCGCCGATTACGCCAAGCTCGGACAGGAAGTGCGCGACGTCGTTGCCGCCGGTGCCGACTGGATCCATCTCGACATCATGGACGGCCATTTCGTTCCCAACATTTCGTTCGGCCCCGATGTGATCAAGTCGCTGCGGCCGCACACACAAGCCTATTTCGACTGCCACCTGATGATCGCGCCAGCCGATCCCTATCTCGAAGCTTTTGCCAAGGCCGGCTGCGACAGCATCACCGTGCATGCCGAAGCAGGGCCCCATCTCGATCGTTCGGTTCAGGCGATCAAGGCGCTTGGCAAAAAGGCGGGCGTTTCGATCAATCCGGCAACGCCCGAAAGCGTGCTCGACTATCTGCTCGACAAGATCGACCTCGTTCTAGTGATGACGGTCAATCCGGGTTTTGGCGGCCAGAAATTCATTCCCGCCATGGAAGAAAAGATCCGCAGCATAAAGGCGATGATCGGCGACCGGCCGATCGACATCCAGGTCGATGGGGGCATCGCGCTGGACACGATCGCGCTTCCGGCGTCCGCCGGTGCCAACGTGTTCGTAGCAGGTTCGGCCATCTTCGGCGGTGGGCATGTCGATGCCTACCGCAAAACCATCGACACCTTGCGCAGCAACGCCGAAGGAGGCCGCGGGTGAGATTACCGGGCGGAATCGCGGCTGCATTGCTTGCCTCGGCGCTTTTTTCCGGCGCGGCCTGTGCTGGCGATTTCGCCTCATTCCAACCGCTTGGCTTTTCGGCGGATGGCAATGTCTTTGCCTTCGAGGAATATGGCGTTCAGGACGGCTCGGGCTTTCCCTATTCGAACATCTATTTCGTCGATACCCGCAAGGACACCTTTTTACCCGGAACGCCGATCCGGCTGCGCGTCGATGAAGAAAACACCAGCCTTGCCAAGGTGAGAGCACAGGCGGCCGCAAAGGCCGCCCCGCTTGTCGAGAAATTCGATCTTGGCGCCAATCCCGGCCTGCTCGCCGCCTTCAATCCTATCACGGAAACGGACAGCGCTCCTCATCGCCTGACATACCGGCAATATGCCGTCGAGCCGCCGGTCGGTGGAAACTTCACGCTCTCGCTCGATGCCATCCCCCTCGCCCCCTCCGCACTCTGCAAGGATGTCACGCCCCAGTCGACCGGCTTTCGTCTCGCCTTTAAAACAGAGGACGGAAAGTCATCGGACCGCGTGCTGCACACCGACACGGCCATTCCCGACAGCCGCAAATGCCCGACGGGTTACCGTATCGGCGGCGTCATGGTGCATAATCCGCAGCAAGGCGAACCGGTCCACGTTGTCCTCGTTCAGGTCTTGAGCGTCGGTTTCGAAGGCAGCGATGGCCGTTGGATCGCCGTTCCGGCGCCCGCAACGCCATGAGTGCATCCGGGCATTCCAGAATGGACGCACAGCGCGTTCTGACGCGGAAAATAGCGCAGCGGCTGCGTGAGGCTCTGCCGAGCCTGTGGGAAATTCTGCTTGGTGCGCCGTTGTGGGGCATGATGATGGCCGTATCGGCGCTCGCCGCACTGTATCTGCGCAACGGCGCCGAGACCTCTCATCTCTCCAGTATTCTTGTGCTGTTCTTCTTGGGTGGTCTGGTTTCCTGGCCATTCGCACTTGTGCTTGGCCGTTTCGGCGCGATCGGCAGAGGCCGGGAGACCCGCTTTGCCGCATTCTTCCTGTGCTTGACCCTCTGTACCATCGCCACCACGGCTGTTCTTTTTGCCCTCGATTACCGATCCTTCTATGCCCGCTGGCATGCTCCGTTCGGCACAGGCACCTGGGCCTACCAATTCACGTTCACCTCGGCGAGCGCCATTTATCAGTTCGTCGTCATGGGCATCCGCCTGTATCTGCCGCTCGGATTTGCCGCTCTCGCACTGACCAGCCTGTGGCTGACATGCCGGATGCCAGAACAGCGACGTTGAGATTGCCGTCTATCTTTGCTAGAGGCTCAGCCAACTCCCATCGTCACGAAAGCTAAAGCCCATGATCCCCCGTTACTCCCGGCCGGAAATGGTGGCCATCTGGTCGCCGGAAACCAAATTCCGCATCTGGTTCGAAATCGAGGCCTATGCCTGCGACGCACTGGCCGATCTCGGCGTCATCCCCAAGGACGCCGCCCGGACGATCTGGGAGAAGGGCGGTTCTGCCACTTTCGACGTCGCGCGTATCGACGAAATCGAAGCCGTCACCAAGCATGACGTCATCGCCTTCCTGACGCATCTGGCCGAATTCATCGGCCCCGACAGCCGGTTCGTCCACCAGGGCATGACCTCGTCCGACGTGCTCGACACGACGCTGAACATCCAGCTGGTGCGCGCCGCCGACCTGCTGCTTGCCGATCTCGATCGCGTTCTGACAGCGCTGAAGACCCGCGCCTTCGAACACAAGGATACGGTCCGCATCGGCCGCAGCCACGGCATTCACGCCGAGCCGACCACGATGGGCCTGACCTTTGCCCGATTCTATGCCGAGATGAGCCGCAACCGCGGGCGCCTCGTCGCTGCCCGCGCGGAAATCGCCACCGGTGCCATCTCCGGCGCTGTCGGCACCTTTGCCAATATCGACCCCAGCGTCGAGGAATATGTCTGCGAAAAGCTCAGCCTCGTGGCTGAGCCGATCTCCACGCAGGTCATCCCGCGCGACCGTCATGCGATGTTCTTCGCGACGCTTGGTGTCATCGCCTCCTCCATCGAAAACATCGCCACCGAAATCCGCCATATGCAGCGCACCGAAGTTCTGGAAGCGGAGGAGTTCTTCTCGCCGGGCCAGAAGGGCTCATCGGCCATGCCGCACAAGCGCAATCCGGTCCTGACCGAAAACCTGACCGGCCTTGCCCGTCTGGTGCGCATGTCGGTGGTTCCCGCCATGGAAAACGTCGCTCTCTGGCACGAGCGCGATATCAGCCATTCCAGCGTCGAGCGCGCCATCGGCCCAGATACGACGATCACCCTCGACTTCGCCCTCAACCGTCTGGCCGGTGTTATCGAGAAGCTGGTGATCTACCCGGAAAACATGCTGAAGAACATGAACAAGTTTCGCGGCCTGGTAATGAGCCAGCGGGTGCTTCTGGCCCTCACCCAGGCCGGCGTGTCGCGAGAGGACAGCTACCGTCTCGTGCAGCGCAACGCCATGAAGGTCTGGGAAAAGGGCGCCGATTTTCTTGAGGAACTGCTGGCCGACGCGGAAGTGCGCGCGGCTCTGCCGGAAGCGGAAATCCGCGAGAAATTCGATCTTGGCTATCACACCAAGCATGTCGACACGATCTTCCGCCGCGTCTTTGGCTGATCTATCCCCTGCGGAGAGCGCACCGCTCTCCGCAACAAACTTGTGTTTGATTTCGACCCAGTTTGTTCGATTGTGAACGAATTTCTCAAGCTTTTTGTCAGTTTTCCGTGAGAAATTGCGAAAAATGAATGGAGAGGAGTCGGGTGAACATGCCGTACCAGCAGACGATCGAACGCAAGGCCGTGCGCACGACAACAAAATTCACCGGCGAAGTGACCTGCAAGGGCGGATCAAGCCGGGGGATTGTCAAAGACCTGTCAGCGGCCGGCATTTGTTTTCAACTCTATTTCGACATCAATGCCACGACCGGCCAGCAAGTCTCGATCAAGAGCGACGAGTTCGGCCATTTGACCGGTGTTGTGCAGTGGTACCGCGGCGACAAGATCGGTATCCGCCTTGACGCGTCCTCCAACACATCGGCGCAGATTTCGTCCTATTACAAATATTTCCGCTAAATCAGACGTAAAGCAGCAATACAAGCGCCGCCGCGGCGGCGGCACTTCTGGCAATTGCCGGATACGCCGTATTACTTGCCTTCCGGGGCGACAACCATCTTGCGGTAGAGGTGCCACGTCGCATGACCGAGGATCGGCATGATGACGGCGAGACCGACGAAAACCGGGATCGAGCCTATGACCAGACCGGCAGCAACGATCAATCCCCAGACAGCGACCGGAATCGGATTGGCAATCGTCGCGCGCACCGACGTCTCGACCGCGGCCACGACACCAACATCCCGATCAAGCAGCAACGGAAACGACACGACCACGGTCGAAAGCACGATAACCGCGAAGACGAACCCAATGGCATTGCCGATCAGGATCAGGCTCCATCCCTGTTCGGTTCCAACGACCTGATTGTAGAGCGCCGAAAGCGATGCCGCAGGCATGTCGCCGAACAGTTGGGTGTAAAGCGACTGCGCAACCACAAGCCAGACGACGAACAACACCAACAGCATGAAGGCGAGCGCGAGGATCGACGCAAGCGCTGGGGAACGACGCACATCGAACGCGTGCCGCCATGACGTGTCCATGCCGATTTCCCGCCGTCTGCTGATCTCGTAGAGACCGATGGCGGCGACCGGGCCCAAAAGGGCAAAGCCTGAAACCAGCGGATACACCAGAGGCAGCATATTGACGCCCGAACTCCAGGTGGCCAGAACGACGCCGGCGATTGGATAGATCAGGCAGAGAAAAACGTAGTGGGACGGCTTTGCGTTGAAATCCTGCCAACCGAGACGCAGCGCGTCGAAAACGTCGGCTACACCGATCCTGCGAATGTCCGGATGTGCGAGACCTGCGCCGGATCCTGCCATTACATGAAATGCTGTCATGACCAATTCTCCTGCTGAAACACGCGGTGTCACGTCATTCGAGAACAATCAGTAGTGTCGGCTTGAAGGACAGTCCGGTAAGATGGACCGAAATGCGATGCTCCCGGTATCGACGTCTTTTTCGCCACGGAGCGTCGTGACCAATCGCGCCGTGCAATCAGCATATATCAAATCTGTCAGTCTGACACTTGACTTCCGCTCTCCTCGACCTCAAATCGCCGTTATCATGAAAGCATCCGAAGCAGATATCCTGATCGTACCCGGTTACACCAATTCCGGACCGGACCATTGGCAAACGCGATGGCAGAACAAACTTGCCTCGGCGCGGCGTGTCGAGCAGGCTGAGTGGGCCAAGCCCGTGCGCGAAGATTGGGTGAAGAGGATGATCGACGACATCAATGCGGCGACCAAGCCCGTTGTGATCGTTGCGCACTCGCTTGGTGTTGCAACGGCGCTTCATGCTCTGCCGCATGTCGAAAAGAAGATCGCCGGCGCCTTCCTCGTTGCGCCGCCAGAGGTGACCAATCAGAAGATCCGCCCGAAACACCTGATGACGTTCGGCCCCTACCCGCGCGATCCGCTGCCGTTTCCGAGTCTGGTCGTGGCAAGCCGCAACGATCCGTTCGGCACCTATGAACATGCAGGCGACATCGCCAATGCCTGGGGCTCACTGCTCGTCGATGCGGGCGAATCCGGACATATCAATAGTGAATCCGGACACGGCCCCTGGCCGGAAGGCACGATGGTCTTTGCCCAGTTTCTCAACAAGCTTCAGCCCTGATCCTACAACCTGCATAGCTAGTTTAGGGCCCTCACATTAAGGGGGCTTTCATTGTCGTCGGTCATGATGCTCAAAATCGCGCGAGATCGACGGACACGTGAAGACCGCCAGCTACAACCGAAATCTACGGGCAAAGCCGGCAACGGCCGTTCCCTTGCCGGATGGTGACAGTCTTGTCGAGGCTTCGCCGGTCGGGTTGTGCCTTCTCGAAAAGAACGGCCATATCGTCAGTATGAACACTGCGTTCGCGGCAGCGCTTGCACTTCCGGTCGAAGCGCTCACAGGCGAACATATTCTCCGGTTCATCGATGATGGGGATATTTCAACGGTCAATGCGGTAATCGAGGATGTCCTGCAAGGCCGTCCCTCGTCATTGCCATATGAAATCCGCCTGATCGGGCCAACCCAATCCTTTTGGGTCCACGCCTCGTTTGCGCAGGCGGCTGAAGGCTCACCCCGGATCATTTTACAGGTACAGTCTATTGACGCACTCAAACAGGCGCTGGCGACGCTGCAGAAAAACGAGACCCGATGGAAATACGCGCTCGAAAGCGCCCATCAGGGGGTCTGGGATCATGATTTCAGCACCAACGATCTGTTTTATTCCGCGCACTGGAAAACCATCCGCGGCATGAGCGCTGATGCAACGGTCGATGGCTCGCTGGACGTATGGATCGAAACCGTGCATCCGGCAGACCGTCAGCACGTTATTGAGTGCATCCGCCGCCAGGATGACGGCGATGTCGCCTTCAATACGTTCGAGTATCGCGAACGCCATGCGGACGGTCATTGGGTGTGGATCGAAAGTCGGGGTGCCTCCATCGAATGGGGCAAGGATGGAAAACCGAGCCGCATCATCGGTACGGATACCGATATCTCCGAGCGGAAGAAGGCTGAGGCACAGCTTGAAGAAACGTCGCGGCGGCTGAGGCTTGCTCTGGATGTTTCAAAGGTCGGCGTCTTTGAAGCCAACCTGGACACAGGTGTCGTCGTCCGCGACGAGCAATTGCTTCGCATCTACGGACTTGAGGCCGTCAGCGCCAACCAGAACGGCGCTGTCTTCGAGCAACGCCTCCATCCGGACGACCGCGCCGGCGCGCTGGCAAGAGTTGAAGCGGGCATAGCCTCGACCGTTCCCTTTTACAACGCCTTCAGGATCGTGCGTCCAGATGGAGAAATTCGCCATATCCGGTCCAGCTCTGTCACCTTTACCGACGCGGAAGGCGAGCGCAAGCTCATCGGCGCCAACTGGGACGTGACCGAGGATGTGGTCTTGCGTGATGATCTCGAACAGGCAAGGCAGCTGGCAGAGGCGCGCAATCTCGAACTTGAAGCCGCCCGCACACGCATCGAATACAACGCGCTGCACGATCATCTCACCGGTTTGCCGAACCGGCGCTTTCTCGACCAGCGCCTCGACGAATGGATTGCCGATAAAGTCGACTATTGTGCCATCCTTCATATCGATCTTGACCGGTTCAAGCAGATCAACGACACGCTGGGCCATCAGGCAGGCGACGCGATGCTAGTCCATACGGCCCAGGTTCTGACTTCGATCATTTGCGGCAACGATTTTGTTGCCCGCATTGGCGGCGACGAGTTCCTGGTGCTGTGTGATGCAAGCCAGACGCAGGAGGCTGTCACCAGTCTTGCCGACCGGATCATCGATACCTTGCGCCAGCCAGTGGTCTATGACGGGCATCTCTGCCGGTTCGGTGCCAGCGTTGGAATAGCCTGGTCGGCTGATAGTACCGCCGATGCCAAGCAATCACTGATGAACGCTGACATCGCTCTCTACCGCGCCAAGGGACTTGGCCGAAACCGTTACGAGTTTTTCACCAAGCAACTGCAAACGCAGATCCATCACGCCAAACGAACCGCCGACGAGATCATCAAGGGGCTTGAGGACGGTGAATTCGTCCCGTTCTATCAGCCCCAGTTCGACGCGCGGACACTGGATATCACCGGTGTGGAGACGCTGGCCCGCTGGGTGCATCCCCGGCACGGCCTGCTCGCACCGGACTATTTCTTGAAAATCGCCGAGGACATCAATGCACTGACTGCGATCGACCGGAGCATTGCCGAACAGGCGTTGCGGGATTTGGGATATTGGGACATGCACGGCCTGAATGTTCCGCGAATCTCCGTGAACGTCTCCTCGCCGCGATTGCGCGAGCTGGGTCTGATCGACAGCTTGAAACAGCTGAACATACCGCGCGGGCGACTATCGTTCGAACTGCTGGAATCGATCTTTCTCGACGATCTCGATGAAAATGCCTCGCAAACCCTCAGCGACCTGAGGGCGCTCGGCATCGATATCGAAATCGACGATTTCGGAACCGGTCATGCATCGATCGTCGGCCTGATGAAGCTCAGCCCTAGCCGTTTGAAAATCGACCGCGCCCTCGTCGGACCGATCCTCGAGGTTGCCGAGCAGCGTAAGCTGGTTGGGTCCATCATCGACATCGGTCACTCGCTCAGCATCGAGGTCGTTGCCGAGGGGGTCGAAACCATCCAGCACGCACATATCCTGCGTGATCTGGGTTGCGATACCTTGCAGGGCTATGCCTTTGCCAAACCGATGGCCAAGTCGGACCTTGAGACTTTCATTCGTGCCGGCAAATGGCGCCCCCGTGCGATACCGGTGGGACACACGCGCAGCCGTATCCGCAGCAATTTCCCGGGATAGAAAAACCGCCCGAAACAACGGACGGTTGAAACAGGCGGCAATGAACGGATATCAGCCGTTCTGGATCTGTGTAACGGCTTCCGACAGAAGCTCAAGCATTTTCAGACGGATCTGGTCGTCGGTCAGGGCGATACCAGCCGCATCGAAATCAGCGCGGATCTTGCGCACGACATCCTCGTGGCCAACCTCTTCAAAATCGGCGGCGACGACATCTTTCGCGTAAGCTGCAGCGTCGCTCTTGCCCAGAAGCTCGGCGGCCCAAAGACCGAGAAGCTTGTTGCGGCGCGCCTCGGCCTTGAATTTCAACTCTTCATCAAGAGCAAACTTCGATTCGAACGCCTTTTCGCGATCCTGCATACTGGTCATCTCCGATCTCCCAAAAAAACCGTTTTTCGTTTAGCTTTTCGCCCATAAACCAAAAGGCCGCCGAAAGTGCAATGCGAAGTTTTCCGGTATGGCGACTTTCATGCTACCCTGGACCTAATTCGGGGGATCGGATCAGACGCCGATTGTGAAATGGTTTCATTTCAGTTATGGACCGCCTTAGAAAATGCCGCGTGCGCAGCCCAAGAGCGCCGATAACCATAGAGACACCATTCATGAACCGTCGCCGCCGTATCTACGAGGGCAAGGCCAAGATCCTTTACGAAGGTCCTGAGCCGGGCACTCTGATTCAGTTCTTCAAAGATGATGCTACGGCCTTCAACGCCAAGAAGCACGAGATCATCGACGGCAAGGGTGTGCTCAACAACCGGATTTCGGAATACATCTTTACACATCTGAACCGTATCGGCATTCCCACGCATTTCATTCGCCGCCTCAACATGCGCGAACAGCTGATCAAGGAAGTGGAAATCATTCCGCTTGAGATCGTTGTGCGCAATGTTGCTGCCGGTTCGCTCTCCAAGCGTCTCGGCATCGAGGAAGGCGTGGTCCTGCCGCGCTCGATCATCGAGTTTTACTACAAGGCCGATGCGCTCGACGACCCGATGGTCTCCGAAGAGCACATCACCGCGTTCGGCTGGGCAAGCCCGCAAGAACTCGACGACATCATGGCGCTCGCCATCCGCATCAACGATTTCCTCACCGGCCTGTTCCTCGGTGTCGGTATCCAGCTGGTCGACTTCAAGATCGAATGCGGCCGCCTGTTTGAAGGCGACATGATGCGCATCATCCTGGCCGACGAAATTTCGCCGGACAGCTGCCGTCTGTGGGATGTCGAAACCAAGGAAAAGATGGACAAGGACCGGTTCCGCCGCGACATGGGAGGCCTTGTCGAGGCTTACCAGGAAGTGGCCCGCCGCCTTGGCATCATGAACGAGAACGAACCACCCCGCGGCTCCGGCCCGGTATTGGTGAAGTAAGCAGGAAAAGACGACAGTGATCAACGCACGCGTAACAGTGACGCTGAAAAACGGCGTTCTCGACCCCCAGGGCAAGGCAATCGAGGGCGCCCTTGGCGCCCTCGGCTTCGACGGTGTCGGCCATGTCCGTCAGGGCAAAGTCTTCGATTTGCAGATCGAAACCGCCGACAAGGCAAAGGCTGAAGCCGAAGTAAAGGCGATGTGCGAGAAACTCCTCGCCAACACGGTGATTGAGAATTACACTATCTCACTCGCCTGATGGTTGAATGAGGTAGTCAGATGACCGATGTGTCCAACGAACTGATGTACGAACTGCTGAAGCGTGTTCATGCAGACGTTGCCAGCGTAAAAGATGGACAACGGGAAATTCGCACAGAATTGAATGCCATGCGCGGGACGATGATTTCCATGCACCAAGATATACACAATATTTATGGCATTCTTGCCCGGCACGACACACGCCTCGACCGTATCGAAAACCGCCTCGAATTGCGCGAGCTTGCCGAGGCCCAATCCAGGTTTGAACCGCACCCATGAAATCCGCCGTCGTTCAGCTTCCAGGCCTCAATCGTGACCGCGACATGATCGCAGCGCTGACCAAGATTTCCGGCAAGGCGCCGGTCACCATCTGGCAGACTGAAACGGACATCCCGGATGTCGATCTGATCGTCATCCCCGGCGGTTTCTCCTACGGTGACTACCTGCGCTGCGGCGCGATCGCGGCGCGCATGCCGGTGATGCAGGCGATCAAGGCCAAGGCCGAGGCCGGCGTCAAGGTGCTGGGCGTCTGCAACGGCTTCCAGATTCTCGTCGAAGCGGGCCTTCTGCCGGGCGCTCTGATGCGCAATGCCTCGCTGAAATTCGTCTGCAAGGAAATCAAGCTCGAAGTCGTCAACGCCAATACCGACTTCAGCCGGGCCTATGAGCAGGGCCAGATCATCCGCTGCCCGGTTGCCCATCACGACGGCAATTATTTCGCCGACGCGGAAACGCTGGCGACGATCGAAGGCAATGGCCAGGTGGTTTTCCGCTATGCCGCAGGCACCAATCCGAACGGCTCGATGAACGACATCGCCGGGATCGTCAATGCTGGAGGCAACGTCCTTGGCATGATGCCGCATCCGGAGAACCTGATCGAAACCGCACATGGCGGCTCGGACGGACGCGGATTGTTCGCTTCAGCGCTCGATGTAATCGCTGCTTAACATTCGACCTGCTAGAAGGCACCCTAGAGACCGAATCAAAAGGGGCTTTCATGCGCGCTGCAGCTTTCATCCGTTTCATGGCTACTGCCGGCTCCGTCGCCCTTCTCGGGCTTGTCGCCGGTTGCCAGACAGCGGCCCCGCCGGCGCCGGCCCGCAATACCGCCGCATTGCCCACCATGGAGCGGGTTGCCCTCGGCGCCAACGCCTGCTGGTTCAAGTCAGGTGACGAAACCTTCAAAGCCTATCGCCTCGCGCCGGAGCTGAATTCGTTCTCCGGCCGCCCACGCATCCTGATTGTCAAGCGCAATTCACCCGAATCACGGCCACTCGCAGTGGTTCAGGCGGAGGGGCACCCCGCCCGGCTTCAGGCCTTCGGCCCACTTTTCAGTGAGTCCGTAGGCGCCAGGATGACCACGGATATCAGGCGTTGGGCTGCCGGCGGCGAAGGCTGCCGCTAAGCGAGCGGTTCGCCGCCGAATTTTGCAGCGGGTGAGCCGGGCGGCATCCCTGCTTATCACGTAGGACGAAACTCCCCCCACCGGCCTCTTTGCACGGACTGCCGGTTCGCGCCAGTAGCACCCTGCATTAAAGCCCCACTCCCTGCCCAATCGAAATGGGCGGTGGAACAATGGCGTATCGCTATTTCTTGCAGCTTTTCATTCTTGCGCTTTTGCGGAACAATCAACTCAAGACTTCTCCCGCCGATTCCACACAACCCAAGAACGTATTTTTGCGCAACAAACCAGAGAATAATATTCTTGCAGCTGTCACAAAGCCGCATTCATTCTCATGTTAGGCGCAGACCATCCTTCTGGCACACCTCTCGCCAAATCTCCGATTGTTCCCATAGACACCCAAAGGCACACTCATGACCGTCATGATTTATCACAATAGTGATTGCGATACGTCCCGTTCGGTTCTCAAGATAATTCGAGATGCAGGAATTGACCCTGCCATTATCGACTATATGGCAGCGCCGCCAAGCCACGAGGACATGCTGGCTCTTCTGCTCGCCATGGACATGGCGCCGCGCCAGTTGCTGCGGACCACGGAGTCCACATACCTCTCGCTCAAGCTCGATGACCAGAGCGCAAGACGGACCGGCAGATTATCGACGCCATGCTGGCCCATCCAGAGCTGATACAGAGACCCATCGTCGCGACGGAAAAGGGCGTAAAACTCTGTCGTCCGAAGACGAAGGTCCTGGACCTTCTGTAGCCTGCAACAACGCTGTCAGTTCCAGAACGGCTGCGCCGCCTCCCGGCGTGCCTCTGCGGGCGTGACGCCGATATCGGCAAGCTGTTCATCCGTCAACTCGGAAAGAGCAATGCGACTGAGTCGCTTTTCTTCACGGCCAATCATCCAGACGATCATCAGCCAACCGAGCGACTTCAATCGCGAGACGAGGCCTCGTGGTTGAATTATACCTATCGGCATGGAGCATGCGGCTCGATCATCGGTGCAAATTGTACCCATTGTCATCACCCTATCGATTGCAACGGTTTCATTTCGATATTGCATTGTCATAATTGACAGAAAAACCGATGCAATGTAGAAATTGTCACCATGACAACATGGATGCCAGACCCGAGCCAAGGCCAAGGCCCGCTTTACGCACGTATCGCCGATCAGATCGAGCAGGCGATTGCCGGTGGCGTATTGGCGGTCGGTACGAAATTGCCGCCACAGCGCAACCTTGCCTTCGATATCGGCGTGACAATCGGGACAATCGGACGCGCTTATCATCTGGTGCGCGAACGTGGGCTTGTCAGTGGCGAAGTGGGGCGCGGCACCTATGTGCTCGACAATGCCGAATTGCGCCCGGCCGAACAGCCCGATCCGATGAGCGCGGCCCTGGCCGGCACGAGAGCGCTGAAAGCGGCGCCCGGAAAACTCCGGTTCGACAGCACGGCAGCCCCCGATATCGGCCAGGGTGCATCGCTTGAAAAGGTGCTGGGCGAAATCAGCCGCGTTCACCACGCCGATATCGCCAGCTACGCCCGCGATTTTCCGGCACACTGGTTTACTGCGGGAAGTCAGTGGCTTGCCAAGGGCTCTTTCCGCCCGCAACCCGACCGTATCGTCCCTACCCTCGGCGCCCATGCCGGCGCTGTCGCTGTCATCGCGGCGGTCACGGCACCGGGCGACAAGATCGCCTTCGAGAACATCACCTATTCCCAGATCAGCCGCAGTGCCGGGCTGATCGGGCGTCGAACGATTCTCTTGCGCACCGACGATTATGGCCTGGATCCTGACGATTTCGAGCGGGTCTGCGCTCAGCAGCACCCGAAACTGGCCTTCCTGATGCCGACCGCGCAAAACCCGACAGTGGTGACATTGTCGCTTGAGCGGCGCCAGGCGATCGCCGACATTGCCCGCCGCTATGGTGTCTGGTTGCTGGAAGACGATCTTTATGGCGCCATGACCGGCGATATGATGCCACTGTTGGCTGAACTTGCGCCTGAGCGGACATTCCTGGTCGGCGGCCTGTCGAAATCGGTGGCTGCCGGCGTGCGCGGTGGCTGGGTCGCCTGCCCTCCGCATTTCAGCCAGCGTATCCGCATCGCCCACAAGATGGTCAGCGGCGGCATGCCGTTTCTGCTCGCCGAACTCTGCGCCCGGCTGGTTTTGAGTGGCGAGGCTGCAAGCTTGCGGACGCGTTGCATCGACGAGATCAGAGCTCGCGAGCAGATGGCGCGCGAAATCTTTGCCGGCATCGACTTCAACTCGCATCCGCATGTGCCGTTCCTCTGGCTGAAACTGTCGGAGCCATGGTTCTCCGGAACGTTCAAACATGCGGCATTCGAGGAGGGCGTGCTGGTCGATGACGAGGACGAGTTCAAGGCCGGACGGACGGAGAGCGTCTATCACCGGGTCCGGATCGGCTTCTCCTCACCCGCCGACCGCAACGAGGTGCGGCGCGGTTTCCTGACGCTGCGCCGCCTGCTCGACAGCGGCAGGACCGGCTACGACAGCTTTGCCTGAGATGTCCGCGCTATCGGCGATCGCACCACGACAGCAAGGGCGCGCAATCGAGAGCGGTCGTTGGTGCGGGGAGCGCGAACGCCCTCCCCGCCGCTTGGTTCAAGAGAACCCGAGATTTGTCGGTTGCAACGGCAGCGTTTTCGCCTCATGCGATCGCGACCGGATGATTTCGGTAACCTGAACAGTCTCATCGACGGCTTCCAGCGACAGGCCTCGTGCGAAGACAGCGCCGCTGCCGCGAAGGTACAAGCCAAAATTGACGCTCTTTGCCGCTGCAGGTACATCGAGAACGATCGAACGGCGGACCCATCCGCTCGTTCTTCGTACCGCCCCGTTTTCTTCACGCTGCTCCATGTTGTCGAACCCGAGGATATTGCCGCGCTCGTCGTCAATGCGCAGCCAGATCGTTGCCGCCGAAATTACCTCCTCGGTCCGGAGCGATGCTGTGAAGCGCACCTTGCCTCCAATAAACATGTCGGCGAGGATGCTCTGCATCAGAGTTCCAAAGGGCCTGCCCGCATCGTCTTGCCCCTCCGTCTCCGCCCTCCTCCGGATGACGGCGATCGACTCAACTCCCTTCCTCTCAACGCCCATGTCGTAAAAATCTGGCCGCGAGCCCCCGACGAACCAGCCTTCGGGTGGAGCATGAGCGGGTTTGTCGTGCGATTCGCATGAAAGTTTCGAAGCAAGGACATTCCAGTTCTCGAAGCCGAACTGGCGAGCGACAATTTCGAGGCTCTCGCTGCGGCCGATCCTGATCTCCTTCAGAGCTAGAACTTCGGACAGCATTTTTGCCATCACTTTCGCATCCCGAAATGTGCGCATTTTTCGTTCCCTATCTAGGGCAGTCAAGGATGTCACTGCTCGCCTTGCTGACATGACCGCCCGAAACAGGGTTCGATCGTAAAATCCCTGCATTCACCATGTCCGATTGGACGCGAGCGGCAGGTCGCAGGGAACCTTAACCAAGGTAAAAAGAACGCTGCTCACCTGTCAAGAGTTAAGCTGTAGCATGTGATTCCCGTGATTTTCCTGTCGCACCCGCCTCCAGCTTGCGGTAAAGAGACCGCAACGCTCTCCCAAATGGATTTGACGGCACACGATGACCATTTCCAATACCCGCCCCATCACCCCCGAGTTGATTGCCTCGCATGGCCTGAAGCCGGATGAGTATCAGCGTATTCTCGGTCTGATTGGCCGCGAGCCAACCTTCACGGAACTCGGCATCTTTTCGGCGATGTGGAACGAGCACTGCTCCTACAAGTCCTCGAAGAAATGGCTGCGCACGCTGCCGACCACCGGTCCGCGCGTTATCCAGGGTCCGGGCGAAAATGCCGGTGTCGTCGATATCGATGATGGCGATGTCGTCGTCTTCAAGATGGAGAGCCACAACCATCCGTCCTATATCGAGCCCTATCAGGGCGCGGCGACCGGCGTTGGCGGTATCCTGCGCGACGTGTTCACCATGGGTGCGCGTCCGATCGCGGCAATGAACGCGCTGCGTTTCGGTTCACCGGATCATCCAAAGACCCGCCACCTCGTCTCCGGCGTTGTTGCCGGTGTCGGCGGCTATGGCAATTCCTTCGGCGTACCGACGGTTGGCGGCGAGGTTGAGTTCGACGCCCGCTATAACGGTAACATCCTCGTCAACGCTTTTGCTGCCGGCCTTGCCAAGTCTGATGCGATCTTCCTGTCGGAAGCCAAGGGCGTCGGCCTGCCGGTCGTCTATCTCGGCGCCAAGACCGGCCGTGACGGTGTCGGCGGTGCCACCATGGCGTCGGCCGAATTCGACGAATCGATCGAGGAAAAGCGCCCGACCGTCCAGGTCGGCGACCCCTTCACCGAAAAGTGCCTGCTCGAAGCCTGCCTCGAGCTGATGAAGACCGGTGCCGTCATCGCCATCCAGGACATGGGTGCTGCCGGCCTTACCTGCTCGGCCGTCGAAATGGGCGCCAAGGGTGGCCTCGGCATCGAACTTGAGTTGGACAAGGTTCCGGTGCGCGAAGAGCGCATGACCGCCTATGAAATGATGCTGTCGGAAAGCCAGGAGCGTATGCTCATGGTCCTTGAGCCTGCCAAGGAAGAGGTCGCCAAGGCGATCTTCGTCAAATGGGGTCTCGATTTCGCCATTGTCGGCAAGACCACCGACGACCTGCGGTTCCGCGTTCTCCACCAGGGCGAGGAAGTCGCCAACCTGCCGATCAAGGAATTGGGCGACGAAGCCCCGGAATACGACCGTCCGTGGACACCGGCGAAGGTCGCGGCACCGCTCGCAGCCGGCGACATTCCGCAGGCAGACATCGCCGATGCGGTTCTGTCGCTGGTCGGTTCCGCCAACAATTCCTCCCGCCGTTGGGTCTATGAGCAATACGACACGCTGATCCAGGGCAATTCGCTGCAGCTTCCCGGCGGCGATGCCGGTGTGGTCCGCGTCGAAGGCCACCCGACCAAGGCGCTGGCCTTCTCCTCGGACGTCACCCCGCGTTATGTCGAGGCCGATGCTTTCGAAGGCGGCAAGCAGGCCGTGGCCGAATGCTGGCGCAACATCACGGCAACCGGCGCCCTGCCGCTGGCCGCCACCGACAATCTCAACTTCGGCAATCCGGAACGCCCGGAAATCATGAGCCAGCTCGTTCATGCCATCAAGGGCATCGGCGAAGCCTGCCGCGCGCTGGATTTCCCGATCGTCTCCGGCAACGTCTCGCTCTACAACGAGACCAACGGCCAGGGCATCCTGCCGACCCCGACCATCGGCGGCGTCGGCCTCATGGCTGACTGGTCGCAGATGGCCCGTATCCGCTTTGCCGCCGAAGACGAAACGATTTTGCTGGTCGGTGCACCCGAAGGCCTTGGAACGCATCTCGGCCAGTCGGTCTATCTGCGCGACATTCATGGCCGCACAGATGGCCCTGCCCCGCATGTGGATCTCGCCCATGAGCGCAAGACCGGCGACTTCGTCCGTAGCCTGATCACCGACGGCCTCACGACGGCGGTGCATGATTGCTCGTCCGGCGGACTGGCGCTCTCGGTTGCCGAAATGGCAATGGCATCGGGGATCGGCGCCAAGGTATCGGCCGTTACAGACCGCGATGCGATCGAAGTCTTCTTCGGCGAAGACCAGGGACGGTATGTCGTGACCGTCAAGCCGGAACACGCAGCGGTGGTTGCAGAGCGGGCAAAGGCTGCCGGCGTGGCAGCCCCCGTCATCGGCAGCACCGGTGGCACGGAAGTTGTGCTCGGTTCGGCCAGGCCGCTTGCAATTCTGCAATTGCGCTCGGCACATGAATCATGGTTCCCTGACTTCATGGACGGCGAAACACAGATCGCCGCCGAGTAATTCAGGGAGTACAGACCATGCCGATGGCACCTGGCGATATTGAAGACATGATCAAGTCGGGCATTCCCGGCGCAAAGGTGACAATCCGGGATCTCGCCGGTGATGGCGATCATTACGCAGCCGAAGTTGTCGCGGAAGCCTTCCGCGGCAAGAGCCGGGTACAGCAGCACCAGATGGTCTACAATGCGCTGAAGGGCAACATGGGTGGCGTGTTGCACGCACTCGCCCTTCAGACATCTGCGCCGGAGTAGCACGCCCGATGGCCAACCTGATGAAAGAGCTGGTCAGCGGCGTGGTCGAGAGCGTTCTGAAGGAAATCCTGAAGAAAGCTGGCGGCACCACGACAACAAAACGGCAAAAGCGGCAGACCCGCTCGGCAAGCACGGGCCGGTTCAAGAAGGCGCCGGCGGCTAAGGCGAAACCGGCAAAGAAGCAGGTGAGCCGCCGCAAGACAGCTGCATCCCGCGGCAGGATACGCTAGGACTGCGCCGTTCACTGTTGCAGTCGTGCAAGTCATCAATTTTTGTTGTATTCAGGTGGTGAAAATCACCCGCGTGCATGTTATCTAACAGACATCGACACACCCCGGCCCTTGAAGCGGGATGAGGAAGGACTACGCCATGAGCGGTATCAACGATTTCATCGCCAATGAAGTGAAGAGCAACGATGTCGTTCTTTTCATGAAGGGCACCCCCCAGTCCCCACAGTGTGGGTTCTCCGGCCAGGTCGTGCAGATGCTCGATTACATCGGCGTCGATTACAAGGGTATTAATGTGCTCGCCGACGCCGACCTTCGCCAGGGCATCAAGGACTATTCCAGCTGGCCGACCATTCCGCAGCTCTACATCAAGGGCGAATTCATCGGCGGCTGCGACATCGTGCGTGAGATGTTCCAGGCTGGCGAACTTCAGTCGCATTTCGAAGAACACGGCATCGCGGTCAAGGGCGCAGCCTGAAACCTGATTGAGCCACAGTGACACCTGAAAAAGGCGGGTCACCGCCTTTTTTGATTCCGTAAGATTGCGACGAAAAGCTAATGTTGCACGCCCTTTTTTAGCTGAAACCAAAGTGATCCGCTGTCACAAGCCGGTCGCGATACTGGGAGTATGCACACGCGGTGCCGATGGCCGGCGCGCAGTCAATGAGGCCGATCTGACCTCCCACATATATTGGTAATTGCTGGCGTCGTTTTGCCGGAATTGCTTCCAGACCGGCGAGCCCGGTTGCCGTTTTGAAAGCGCTTCGGAGCCGCGCTTTTGGTTCGATCGTCTATGCTGGCTCCAGCATCTTCATCTGCGCCGGAAACGTTTCCGTTTCCAGTTTCAGGCGCCCGGCACAATCGCCAGGAACATCCCTATGACCACAACGTCCGAAGCGCCGGGCCTACCGGCTCTGTCAAAACCACAATTCATTGCCCTGATGGCCATGCTGATGGCGATCAACGCGATTTCGATCGACATCATGCTGCCAGGTCTTCAGGAAATTGGCGCAAGCCTTGGTGTCGTCGATGAAAACACCCGCCAATATGTCATCACCGCCTATCTCATCGGCATGGGCTGTGCGCAGCTGGTCTTCGGCCCGCTGTCGGATCGATTCGGCCGCAAGCTGCCCCTTCTCGGCGGCCTTGGTCTCTATGCGCTTTGCGCCCTTGCCATCGTCTTTGTTCCCTCGTTTACCGGATTGCTGGCGCTGCGCTTCATTCAGGGCATCGGCGCAGCCGCCACCCGCGTCATCACCGTCTCGATCGTCCGCGATGTCTATGGTGGCCGGATGATGGCGGAAGTCATGTCGCTGGTGCTGATGGTCTTCATGATCGTGCCGGTCATTGCGCCCAGCGTCGGCCAGCTGATCATGATCTTTGCCGAATGGCACATGATCTTCGTGGTCATCTGCCTGTTTGCGATCTCCGTCGCGACAGTGGTGATGCTGCGCCTGCCTGAAACGCTGTCGGTCGAGCACCGCCGGCCGTTCACGGTCACGTCCATCCTGGCCGGCTTCCGCATCGTCCTGACGAACCGCGTCTCGCTCTGTTACTCGCTGGCGGCTGCGTTTCTGTTCGGATCGCTGTTTGGCTTCATCAATTCGGCACAGCAGATCCTCGTCGGAATCTATGGGCTGGGAACCTGGTTTCCGCTGGTCTTCGCCGGCTTTGCCAGCATGATGGCGCTCGCCTCCTTCACCAATTCGCGGCTGGTCAAGCGCTATGGCATGCGCCGCCTGTCGCATGGGGCGCTGATCGGTTTCGTCTTGACCAGCCTGATCTGGGTCGCAGCGTCGGTCTCCGGCCTGCTTCCCTTCTGGCTGTTCGCCCTGCTCTATGCCTGCGCCATGTTCCAGTTCGGGCTGATCGGCTCGAATTTTAACGCCATGGCCATGGAGCCCCTCGGTCACGTTGCCGGAACGGCCTCCTCGGTTCTGGGCTTCACCCAGACGATCGGTGGCGCGACCATCGGCGCGCTGATCGGCCAGGAGTTCAACGGCACCATCACGCCACTCGCCATCGGCTTCCTGACCGTTTCCATCATCGGGCTCGCTTTTGTTCTCACCGCCGAAAAAGGCAAGCTTTTCAGCCCGCACAATCCCGCAGTTTAAATTTCCCTGTCTCCTCCCAAGACATTCATAGGTTTCTTCATGTCCGCCACCACCACTGAACACGTCGAAAATATCGGCTCATCCCGAATAGGCCTCGGATTTTTCGAGTTCATCATCACCATCGCCCTGATGACCGCGAGCGTCGCCATCGCCATCGACATCATGCTGCCGGCCCTGCCGGCCATCGGCCAGTCGTTGAATGTTGCCAATACCAATGACACGCAGCTGGTCATCGGCATCTTCTTCCTCGGGTTCGGCTGCTCGCAAATCGTCTTCGGCAGCCTCTCCGATACATTCGGACGCCGCAACATCCTGCTCGCCGGCCTTGTCTTCTTCACGCTGACGATGTTCGGCGCAGCCTTGACCCAAAGCTTTGAAATGCTGCTTCTCTTGCGTTTCGTGCAGGGCATCGGCGCCGCAGCCGTTCGCATCACCACGATGGCAATCGTGCGCGACTGCTTCGGTGGCCGTGAAATGGCTCGGGTGATGTCCTATGTGATGATCGTCTTCATGATCGTGCCGATCGTCGCGCCATCGCTCGGCCAGGCGGTCATCTACTACGCCAACTGGCACTGGATCTTCATCCTGCTCGGCTGCGTCGGCGCCATCCTGTTCATCTGGGCCGGCATGCGCCTGAGGGAATCACTGCCGGCAAGCGAGCGCCTGCCACTGTCGGTCGCCTCCGTCACTTCCGGCTTCCGCACAGTGCTGACCAACCGCGTCACCTGCGGCTACATGATCGGTCTGACGTTGTTCACCGCCGTCATCTGCGCCTATATCGTCACCGTCCAGCAGATCTTCGGTGAGGTCTATGGCCTTGGCGATTGGTTGCCGATCGCCTTTGCCGGCACGGCCGGCGGTATCGCGGTTGCCAATTTCGCCAATGGCTATTTCGTCCGCAGTTTCGGCATGCGGCGCATTTCGCATGTGGCGATGATCCTGTTCACGCTGCTTTCAGGCGCAGGGCTGTTGCTATCGCTTGGTGGCCGCCCGGACTTCCTCGTCGCCTACCTGCTGTTTTCCGTGCTTTTGATGATGTTCGCGGTGATCGCCACCAACTTCACCGCGATCAGCCTGGAACCGATGGGGCACCTGGCAGGCACTGCCACCGCCATCACCGGCTTTGTTTCCACCACCGGCGGCGCGCTGATCGGCGGCACTATCGGCCAACTGTTCAACGGCACAGTCCAGCCGCTGTTCGCCGGCTTTACCGCGTTTGGCGTGGTGACCATCCTCGCCGTACTCTGGGCAGAAAAAGGCAAGCTCTTCACCCATCCGGGTGACGACCATGCCACGCTCGAAGGCGCTGGCGGACATATGTAACCGCGCAAGCGTAGGCACAAACAAGAAGCTTCGCCGGGGAACCGGCGGAGCTTTTTTTGCTCTTGCGGCAGCGACAGGACCGTGTTTTCGGCCTCAAATCCTCCGGCGCCGGATGCGATAAACGCTGGCGGGCGGAAGATTGAACGGCACCCAGCGCCGGAAGGACGCTTCAAGCTCAAGCGCGGCAAGAATAGGCGCCGGGACAGGGCAGCGCGGCCCGTAGGTAAACTGGAACAGGCAAGCGTCATCGGCCAGATGCCGAAAGACGGCAGCAAGAATGTCCCGCACAATCGGTTTCGGCATGGACAGCAATGGCAGGCCGCTGATCGCAGCTCCAACCTTGCCTGCCGCCGGCAGGAGCAAATGCTGCGCATCCCCTTCGATCAAGGTCGCCTTGGGAAACCGCTGGCGCAGCAGCATGGCGAAGGCGGGATTGCGCTCCACCAGGATCAGCCTTTCCTCGTCAACGCCATCCTGCAGAAGCCTGCGCGTGAAGATGCCAGTGCCCGGTCCAAGTTCAAGGACATCACCGGGAGATGGTCCCACTTCGGCGGTCATTGCAGCGGCCAGTCTTTTCCCCGATGGCGCAATCGACGCGACCTCCAGCGGGCTTGTCAGCCATGAGCGGAAGAACAGCAGCGTGTCCGATGCGGTATTGCTATTGGTCAAGGTCAGGGCTCCCGTTTTGAATAAAACGGTATCGCCCATGACCGATCCCAGCGCATTAACCCGGGTTAAGCCGGGAGCATTTCTGTTTTTCTTCGAATCGAAAACGCTCTATCTGATTGTTCTAATGCAATTCGGGGCGCAAAATTGCTGTGCACCTTTGCTCGAATTGCTCTAGTAACCGGCCTCTGACCGGACGCGAGCGGCAATGCGGCTGAGGCCCACTGGGGTGATGCCGAGATAACTCGCCAGATCCTTCTGCGGCACACGCGTAACCACATTTGGCTCCTCGCGGACCAGCGAGCGAAAGTGCTCTTCGCGGTCAAGCGTCAGGAACTGGCGCTCGCGGCGCTCCTTGCGTTCGCCATAGATCATTAGAGCATTCCGGATCATTCTCGACCATCCAAGATCGGCATCTGCGAGGTCTCTGAGCGTCACGAATGGAACTCTCTCCAGCCGGCAGGCCTCGATCGCGATTGCCGAGAAGCTCGCCCGGCCGGCCGGCGCAAGCGCAGAGAGGCTGGCGAAGAACTGCCCTTCGACAATAAACGACTTGATCCATTCCTCGCCGTCCGATCGCAGATAGGTGAATTTCAAGAGGCCGCTCTCGACAACATAGAGATAGGGGTGCAGATCATCCTGGGCGAAAATAGTCTCGCCGGGCTTCACCAGGCAAAGCTGGACCGTATCGGTCAAACGCTCCGCCTGCGCCAGCGGCTGACCGGCAATACGTTCGAATAGCGAAATCGCCGCTCGACCCGGCATGTTAACCCCAGTTAATACCATCCCCGTCCCCTGCTGCATATTCATATCTCGAGCACGGGAATTGTAGCATGGCACGGTATGTCGTCACTGGGGCAAGTTCGGCAATCGGACGGCAAAGCTTTTGCTGTTGCGGCAGTTCATCGCACCGCCGCTGGCCGCCGCAATCATCCGCAAGCTATGAGCAGAAAGTATCTTGCCCGCCGGCCGCCACCGAGGTTTCGCGCTTCTCCAGTCGCAGCCTAAACGGTAAACACCTCACGGCGCAGCATCTCCCAGCAGTCCTTGTCGGAAGCCAGAAGCAGGCCGCCATCTACGTGATGCGGCAGGTACGGCGAACCATCGAATCGGGCGGCGTAGGCGCCGGCTTCCTGCGCAATCAGCGTACCGGCAAGGTGATCCCAGGGCATCAGCTTCTGGTACATCAGGAAATGAAAGTGGCCGCCGGCAAAGCCGCGATATTCGTGTGCCGCGCAGCGGTAGCTGGTGGCGATGCGGACCTTGGCCATATTGCCCATGACGATGCGGCGGTTCTCAGGCGAATAGAAGCCGGTCGAAGCGCAGCCGACCAGGCTTTCCAGCGGCACGGACGGAACCGTCAAAAGCTGCTCCTGCGAACCATCAGCCTTGCACAGCCAGGCGCCGGAACCCTTTTCGGCAATCACCCAGTCATTGCCCATCGGATCGTAGATGAGGCCGGCGACCGTCTCGCCCTTGGAGACGACGGCGGCCATGACGCCGAATAGCGGCAGGCCCGCCGCATAGTTGAACGTGCCGTCGATCGGATCGACGACGACGGCGAGATCGGCACCGGCCAGGCTGGCGAGCAGCGCCGGGTTGGCGGCGACAGATTCCTCGCCGATGAACAGTGCATCGGGTGCAAGTTCCGCTATCCGCGCCTTGATCAGCCGTTCGGCGGCTTCATCCGCCTCCGTTACCAGATCGATCGCCTCCGACTTCATCCGCACGTCGCCCGCGCCGAGATTGCGGAATTTTGGCAGGATTTCCTTGAAGGCGGCTTCCTGCAGGATATTGGCGATGGCAGCGATATCGATGGCAGACGTCATGCTTTGGGCTCCGCGAAGAGAGATTGGAAATCGAACAGCATTGGGTCGAGCAGATGCGACGGATTGACGTGGCCGAGTGCCCGCAGCATCGTGTCCTTGCGGCCGGGCATGCGGCGCTCGATGTCCGACAGCATCGCCTTCATCGCATTGCGCTCCAGTCCATCCTGCGTGCCGCAGAGGTCGCAGGGTATGATCGGAAACTCCATGGCAGCCGCAAATTTGGCGAGATCGTCTTCGGCGGCATAGGCAAGCGGCCGCATGACCATCAGATCGCCTTCGTCATTCAAGAGCTTGGCCGGCATGGTTGCCAACCTGCCGCCATGGAAGAAGTTCATGAAGAAGGTTTCGAGGATATCCTCGCGGTGATGACCGAGCACCAGCGCATCGCAACCTTCCTCGCGGGCGATCCGGTAGAGATTGCCACGGCGCAGGCGCGAACAAAGCGCGCAATAAGTACCGCCGGCCGGTACCTTTTCCTTCACGATCGAATAGGTATCGCGATATTCGATCCGGTGCTTGACGCCGATCGATGTGAGATATTCCGGCAGGACATGCTTGGGGAAATTCGGCTGGCCCTGATCGAGATTGCAGGCGACGAGTTCGACTGGCAGCAGGCCGCGCCATTGCAGATCCATCAACAGTGCCAGCAGGCTATAACTGTCCTTGCCGCCGGAAACGCCGATCAGCCAGCGCTTCTGGCCTTTCAGCATGCCGAAATCCTCGATCGCCTGGCGCACCTGCCGCAGCAACCGTTTGCGCAGCTTGTTGAACGAGACGGAGGCCGGCATCTTTGCAAAGATCGGATGCATCACATCGTCGCCAGCGATGTCGGTGCTGGGTGGAAAATCTTCGAGGTCAACAGTCGGCGGCTGAATGGCAATATCCATGACAAAGTCCCGGATGAAAGGGCGCACAGACGAAAAAACAGCGCGCGAAAACGATGCCCTGCACTTGCCTGTCTAAAGCAGCAAGATCAAGGAAAATGCACAGGATCCGGTGTGAAACTTCCGTAACGGCTGCTTAAGCGCCGAACACGGACCATCCGGTGCGGCTGGCCAGCATTTCAAGCGCCAGCGAACCGAGCAGCGAATTGCCGTTGTGATTGAGCCCCGGCGACCAGACGGCAACGGACGCCTTGCCCGGCGCGACACAGAGGATGCCGCCGCCGACGCCGCTCTTGCCCGGCAGGCCGACGCGATAGGCGAAATCCCCAGAACCGTCATAATGGCCGCAGGTCAGCATCAAAGCGTTGATACGCCGCGCCCGTTGTTTCGAGACGACGGAATGTTTGGTCAGCGGATTGGTGCCGGACGCAGCCAGAAACAGCCCGGCCTTGGCCAGCTGGACGCAGCTCATCGCTAGCGCACATTGATGGAAATAGACGCCGAGCACATGCTCGACGGGGTGATCGAGCTTGCCGAAGGAGCGCATGAAATTGGCCAGCGCGAAATTCCGGTAGCCGGTCGCCTCCTCGGAACGCGCCACGTCGGCGTCGATGAGGATATCGTCCTCGTCGGCCAGATAACGCACGAACCGGACCACTTCACCGATCGCTTCCTTCGGCGTATGACCGGCCAGCACCAGATCGGTAATGGCGATCGCCCCGGCATTGATGAACGGATTGCGCGGGATTCCGTGTTCGTGCTCAAGCTGGACGATCGAGTTGAAAGCAGACCCGGAGGGTTCGCGGCCGACACGCTTCCAGATGTTTTCGCCGTGCTTGCCGAGCGCCAGCGTCAGCGTGAAAACCTTGGAAATGCTCTGGATCGAGAATGGCACCTCAGCATCGCCGGCCATAAGCACATCGCCGTCGACGGTGACGATCGCCATGCCGAAACGCTTCGGATCGACGCGGGCGAGCTGCGGGATATAGTCGGCCACCTTGCCCTCGCCGAGCCGTGGCGCAAGCTCGCGGTGGATATCATCGACAATCGACTGCAGGTCCAACGGGCCGGGCATCGGTCATTCTCCGCATGAGATTTGGTGGAGATTGGGCAACAAAAAAGCCACCCATCTCTGAGTGGCTTTTCCGAATTTCACAAGGTCGGGCCTCTAAGAAATTATCGCGAATAGAATTCGACGACGAGGTTTGGTTCCATGATGACCGGGTAAGGAACGTCGGCCAGGGCAGGAATACGGGCGAAAGTCGCAACCATCTTGTTGTGATCGACTTCGACGTAATCCGGAACGTCGCGTTCAGCGAGCGAAACGGCTTCGAGAACCGAAACGAGCTGCTTGGATTTTTCGCGAACTTCGATCACGTCGCCAGCCTTGCAGCGGTACGAACCGATGTTGACGCGAACGCCGTTGACCTTGACGTGGCCATGGTTGACGAACTGACGGGCAGCAAAGACCGTCGGAACGAACTTGGCGCGGTACACGATCGCGTCGAGGCGCGATTCGAGCAGGCCGATCAGGTTTTCAGACGTGTCACCCTTGCGGCGGTCAGCTTCGGCGAAGATCGCACGGAACTGCTTTTCGCGGATGTCGCCGTAATAGCCCTTGAGCTTCTGCTTGGCGCGCAGCTGCACGCCGAAGTCGGAAAGCTTGGACTTGCGGCGCTGGCCGTGCTGGCCAGGACCGTATTCGCGACGGTTCACCGGGGACTTCGGACGGCCCCAAATGTTCTCGCCCATACGGCGGTCAATTTTGTACTTAGACGATTCGCGCTTGCTCATCGTATTTCCCTTCAACAGGTTACACCGGTCTGTTGCCAAACCGGATCAAGGAAACACGCCCTCCTCTGAACTTCTTTTGAAAGCTCTGACAGGTTTCTCACATTACGCTAACGGAGAATCCACGGGACATGTCAAATAAAACACCGGGCATTTCGGCCCGGCGTTGTGGCGGCTTTAGTCACTTCACCCCTTGTTGTCAAACGAATTTGCGTTTCCGCGCACGAGATTTAACGCGTATCGCCCTCCGTCCGCCGCTCCACCGAGACCAGCAACTTGCGCAACAAGGCCGCCAAGTCCGTTCGCTCCTCAGCGCTCAAATCCGCCACGAAGGATGCCTCGCTGGCCATATCAACGCGAAACGCCGCCTCGGCAAGCCGTATGCCCTCCTCCGTCAGGCCGACGACCATACTGCGTCCGTCGGCCTGCGAACGCTCGCGCAGGATCAGCCCCGATGTCTTCAGCCTGTCCAGCCGATGCGTCAGCCCGCCGGACGAGATCATCAGCGACGTATAAAGCTCCGTCGGCGTCAGCCTGTATGGCGGTCCTGACCGCCTCAGCGTCGATATGACATCGAACTCGCCCCGATCGAGACCGAAGGACGCAAAGGTCGCCTCGATCGACGGACGCACCAGATTGGCCAGCCGGTAGGCGCGACCCAGAATGGCCATGGGTTGGGTGTCGAGATCAGGCAACTCCCTTTGCCACTGCCCGCGCAGACGGTCCACGTGATCGGTATTTTCCTTGTCTTCCATCACCGGTGCGCCTTTCAGAAATCCAAACTATCTTGACGAGAAGACAGTTTCGTATAATATCTTCCTGTCGAGATATATAGTCCTTTGTTCTAATTCACCAGACCGCAAAACGGAGGCCAGCATGTTCCATGTCATTCCCCGCACCGAGCAGGATCAGCGGTCGAACAGGACAGTCCTGTTCGAGGGCGCAGAGTACGACACGCCAATTTCGATTTTCCTGGTCGACAACGAAACCGGCCAGGGACCGGCGCTGCACACGCATCCCTATAGTGAAACCTGGATCGTCCGATCCGGCCACGCGCAGTTCACCGTCGGGCTTGAAACGCTCGATGCTAAAGTGGGCGATATCATTGTGGTCAATGCCGAAACACCGCACCGTTTCGTCAATACGGGACCCGACAGGCTCGAGCTCACCTGCATTCACGCATCCGAACGCGTCATCCAGACCTGGGTCTGACAATCCCGCGATTGTTGACGGCCTTATTCCGCAGCGTTCCGGCTACCCGCATCATCATAAACAGCATCGGCGGCACCGGGTGCCGTCTCCACCTGCAAATCCGGAAACGCCACGATCCGTTTGCCTGAAAGATCGCTGTGAACCACGATCAGGCCCTGCTCTTCGAAATAACCGAGCAGACGGCGGGCGCGGCGGGCGGAATGCGTGCCATAGGCCCGCGCGATCATCGCATCCGACGGGCATGGCAGATTGCGAACGGCGGACTGCGCCACAAGCAGGAACACGCCCTGCAGATCGTCCGTGACATTGCGCGACAGGCTGAGCGCAGACGCCCAGATTTCGGTCGCAGCCGTCTCTGCATCGACGCCGGATCGGGCAACGGCCATCTTGCGGCGGAAAGCGCTCAGCGACAGCGGTGCGCCGGGCACGCGGCGGATGCGGCAGCGGACGAGAAAATCCTGAAACAGTTCGGCATCGGCGCGGAACGCCGCATCGGGATGTTCGAGAATCTCAGCCAACAGTCCGTCAAGCAGCGCTTCACGCTCCTGAACCGGCATTTCCGGCACCGGCGCCTTCGGCTCCGCAAGCCCGATCGGTTCCGGGCGCGGCCGCGAAAGCTCGGCCAGGATATCGGTGGCCGGGCGCGGCTGGGCGCTGGGACGGCGCATGATCGGCCGGATCAGTTCGTCCGGGTCCGGCGTAAAGATCAGATCTTCGACATCGGCGACCGCTTCGGGCAGCGGCGTCAGCTTCGGGCTGGTGGAGCGGGCCGAGGTTTCGACGTTGCCGATGGTCACCGGCAGCGGACGCCGCGACAGAGCCGGACCGAGCGCCACGAATGATCCGCGCTTCAGGTCACGGAACATTTCGGCGGTGCGGCGGTCCATGCCGAGCAGATCGGCGGCGCGCGCCATGTCGATATCGAGGAAGGTGCGGCCCATCAGGAAGTTGGAGGCTTCGGCGGCAACGTTCTTGGCAAGTTTGGCCAGGCGTTGCGTGGCGATAACACCGGCCAGGCCGCGTTTACGGCCACGGCACATCAGGTTGGTCATGGCCCCGAGCGAGATTTTTCGCGCTTCTTCCGAGACATCACCGGCAACCGACGGCGCAAACATCTGCGCTTCATCGACAACCACCAGCACCGGATACCAGTAGTCGCGATCAGCATCGAACATGGCATTGAGGAAGATACCGGCGCTGCGCATCTGCTGCTCGATATCCAGTCCCTCCAGCGAAAGCACGCAGGAGACCCGGTGCTGACGGATACGGCTGGCGATGCCGATCAGTTCGGCTTCCGTGCGCTCGCCCTCGATCACCACATGGCCAAACTTGTCGGCCAGCGTGACGAAATCGCCTTCCGGATCGATGATGCACTGCTGCACCCACGGGGCGGACTGTTCCAGCAGACGGCGCAGAAGGTGCGATTTTCCCGAGCCGGAATTGCCCTGTACCAAAAGACGCGTCGCCAGAAGCTCCTCGATATCGAGCGGAACGGACGCGCCATCGGACGCCGTCCCCATGTCGATGCCGACTTTCATATCCACCTCGTTCAAAATGCTGCTGCATAACTCCTTAAATCGAATCGATTTAAGGAGTTATGCAGCAGACCTAAAGTGTTACAGCGACCTTTGCGCGTCATATTTGATGCGCGGCGCTGTAATGCGGATGCGCCGCCACGAACCCGCAAGCGTTGACCCCTACCATCAAACCGCCTGTGTGGCGCGCCAGTCGCAGCAAAACCCACAGCTAAGACAGCAGTATCTTCAGAAATAAAGCCTGTGCGTGACTGTGTTGTTTTCCAGAACCGGCGAAAACCCAAGGCGTTCATAAAATTCGAACGCTTGCGGCGGTGCTCTTGTGTTCAAAAAGCGGAAAAAATCAGCCGCGTCCCTGACGATGAAGCGGACCAGTTGGCTACCGATCCCTCTGCCCCGATGAGCCGATGTCACATAAAGATGCCGAACGCGGCCAGCAGAAGCGTCGCCGGCGAACGGGTCGACATTGCGGCCGCAGACACCGGCAAGCACACCATCGACAATCGCCCCGGCAAGGATTTCGCCTGGGCGATCGAACCGGTTGAGGCCGGAAATCCAGTTTTCCTGCAACCGGGCAAGCATGCGCTGCCCCTCGGCAACGCTTGCCTCCCGCAAAGCCGCGAATCCATCAAAGTCAGGCGTTATCGGCACGATCTGCATCACGTCAGATAGCCTGCGACACCGTGAGCCCAAATCCTTGCAGCAGTCGGCGTGTAGTAAAGTCCGGGCGCCCCGACGTGAAGATCGCCGGGTCGATACCGTTCAAGGGCTCAAAACCATCCGGCAGCGCCACAAGGCTGCGGGCCCGCCGGGCAATCGCCTCGGCCGGGTCGAGCCAGTCCACCGGCCAGGGTGCCAGGCGGCGGAAGACATTGGCCATGAACGGATAATGCGTACAGGCCAGCACGACGATGTCGGTCTTCTTGCCATCCTTCTCGACAAAACACTGCTCGATCTCGGACAGAACCGCGCCGTCATCGATTGCCTCGCCACGAATATAGGCTTCCGCCATGCGGGCCAGATTTTCAGAGCCGACAAGGCGGACATGGCATTGCGTAGCAAATGACTGGATGAGATCGCGGGTATAGGCGCGTTTGACGGTGCCGGGCGTTGCCAGAACCGAGACAAGGCCGGAGCGCGTCCGCTCCGCCGCAGGCTTGATCGCCGGTACCGTGCCGACGAAGCGCATCCCGGGGAAGGCCGCGCGCAGATCGGCGCCGACCAGCGTGAAGGCGGTGTTGCAGGCGATAACGCAGATTTCGGGATCGTGCTCGGTGAGCAGCTTGGCGAACAGCGAGATGACGCGCTGCTTCAGCGCTTCCTCTTCCCAGCCGCCATAGGGGAAACCGGCATCATCGGCGATGTAGATAAAATGCCGCTCCGGCATCAGCACGCGCGCTTCGCGCAGCACGGTCAGCCCGCCGATGCCGCTGTCGAAAACCAGGATGGGTTTTAGCTCAGGTATCGTCACCGGCGTCGTCAACCTTGTTCGCGCGCGAATTTTCCGGCGCTCCGGTACCGCGCGGCGCCTCGCGGGTGAAACGGTCGAGCGACGAAATGACGCCGCGCACCAGACGGATTTCGGATTCGGTAAAGCCGGGGCGGGTCAGGACTGCGCGCAAATTGTCGACCAATTTCGGCTTTTTGGCGACAGGCCGGAAGTAACCGCGCGCCTCCAGCGCCTCCTCGACATGGTCAAACAGTCCCTGCAACTGGTCCTTGGTCGCCGGGTTCTGCGGCAGTGCCTGAAACGACGTGTCCTCCCGCGATTCCATGGATGTCTTCAGCCATTCGTAGGACATCAGAAGAACCGCCTGCGCCAGATTGAGTGAGGCAAAGGCCGGGTTGACCGGGAAGGTGACGATCTCGTCGGCCAGCGCCACCTCTTCGTTGGTGAGCCCGGTGCGCTCGCGGCCAAACAGGATGCCGGTCGCCTCGCCGAGATTAAAGCGGTTGCGCAACGTTTCGGCGGCCACCAGCGGCGAGCGCACCGGCTTGTAGCCGTAGCGGTCACGTGCGGTCGTCGCATAGACGAAATTCAGGTCGGCGATCGCTTCGGGGACCGTCTCGTAGACCTTGGCCGCATCGATGACGTGATCGGCCCGGCTTGCGGCAGAGCGGGCCTTTTCGCTTGGCCAGCCATCGCGCGGGCTGACCAGCCGCAACTCGGAAAGACCGAAATTGGCCATGGCGCGCGCCACCATGCCGATGTTCTCGCCAAGCTGCGGATGCACCAGAATGATCGCCGGTCCTTCGGTGAGAAGTACGCGCTCGCTATTGGTTCCTGCCATTCCGGTGCTTTCGTCTCTGTTTCAGCGTCTGGGTTTCCGCGCTTCCTTGCACAGATGCACGCATTTTGAAAGCCGCAGCCCGCGACGGCCTATTGCGGATTGGTGACACCCTGGCTGGCGATCCCCTGTAACTCGCCTTTCAGCGAGCCTGTTTCGCCCGTCCGGACAATATCGTCGATGACGGCTTTACCGGCTTCCTCGATCACCATGAAATGCAACTCGCTCGGTTTCCAGTCGCTGGCGCGCTCGCCAAAACAATGGGTATTGTCGAAGGTGACCTTCACATCGGTCTTGCCGTCCGTTTGCGGACCAGCGGTGACGGAGAGGTCCTTGATCGAGCAGCTGTCCTGACCGCTAACGATCACATCATAGTCGAAGGGCGAATCGCCTTCGTCATAGGCCGGGAATTTTGCCGCCTCGTGGTAGGTCTTGGCGAAATCCTGGCTATAGATGCGGCCCAGTCGCGCCTTAGAGAAATAGTCCTCGCCGGATTGCGCCTCTTCCGCCCAGCCCTTGACCGCCTCCTGCATGATCTCGTTGACGGGGGCCGCCGGGTCGGCCGCCTGCGCCGTCGAAAAGGCCGCGCAGGCAAGAACGACAAGCATCAACCGTTTCATCGACCATCTCCAATTTAAGGCGCAGCTGGTCTGCCGGCGCCACACCATGTTCGGTTGGTCATAACCATTTTCTGAGCGTCAGGCGAGGCCGGAATGAGCGGCAGAGCCCCTCGCACACCTGCAGCAATGTAGTATCCGGCTAATACCCGGCAGGGCAACGCCCGTGGCATCCTGACTGCTGACGCAACCCGATGGAGGATATGATGGGCGGCAAGAAAATTCTGATGATCTGCGGCGATTTCACCGAGGACTACGAGACGATGGTGCCGTTCCAGGCGCTGCTCGCGGTTGGTCATACGGTTCACGCGGTCTGCCCCGGCAAGGCGGCCGGCCAGCAGATCGCAACGGCCATCCATGATTTCGAGGGCGACCAGACCTATTCGGAAAAACGCGGCCACAATTTCACCCTGAACGCGACCTTCGCCGATACCAAGGTCGAAAGCTACGACGCGCTGGTTATCCCAGGCGGCCGCGCACCGGAATATCTGCGGCTCGATGCCAACGTCATCGCCATGGTTCGACACTTCTTCGACGCCGGCAAACCGGTGGCGGCGATCTGCCATGGTGCGCAATTGCTGTCGGCGGCCGGCGTGCTGAAGGGACGCACCTGCTCTGCCTACCCCGCCTGCCGTTTCGACGTCGAGCTTGCCGGTGGACATTATGCGGATATCCCGGTGGACCAGGCAGTCACCGACGGCAATCTGGTGTCGGCACCCGCCTGGCCCGCCCACCCCGCCTGGATCGGCCAGTTCCTGACAGTGCTCGGCACAGAAATCCGCCACAGCACGCCGTTGACAAGATCAGCCGCCTGACAGCGGCCTTGCCAAACCGCACCGAAGGGTGAACACTTCAGGCTGGAGTTCTGGGAGGAACGGATGTGCAGGCTATTCATCGGCGCCGACCCGGCGCTCTGGCAAAGTGTCACCCGCTCGGTGCGGATCGACGGGGTAGCGACAAGCATCAGGCTTGAAAGCTTCTTCTGGTCCATTCTGGACGATATCGGCGACCGCGACGGCATGTCGGTTGGCCGTCTGATTGGCCGGCTCTATGTCGAATCGCTCGGCGAAGGCCATCCGCCGGAGAATTTCACATCCTTCCTGAGGGTTTGCTGCGGCCGCTATCTGGCGCTGCAAGTCGAAGGGCTCGTGCCAACTGATCGCCATACACCGATTGCCGCGCTCGATGCGGACAGCATTCTTGTCCGCGAGGACAGACGCTATGCAAAACCGCGCGCTGCAGATTTTTCGCGCTCCGTCCGGGGCCATTGAACAGAGGTTTTGCAATCGGCAGGTAACGCAGGCGGAATCGCGCGCGTATGTCTTTGCCTGTGGTGAACTGGATGCTATAGGGGCGCAAACCCTTCTCCATCCAACCCCATGCAGAGGTTTGCAACATGACAAAGATCAAGGTCGCCAATCCGGTCGTCGAGCTCGACGGCGATGAAATGACCCGCATCATCTGGCAGTTCATCAAGGAAAAGCTGATCCATCCCTATCTGGATATCGATCTGGAATATTACGACCTTGGCATGGAAAACCGCGATGCGACAAACGATCAGGTGACGATCGATAGCGCCAACGCCATCAAGAAGCACGGCGTCGGCGTCAAGTGCGCGACCATCACCCCGGACGAACAGCGCGTCGAGGAATTCGGCCTGAAGAAGATGTGGAAGTCGCCGAACGGCACAATCCGCAACATTCTGGGCGGCGTCATCTTCCGCGAACCGATCATCTGCAAGAACGTGCCCCGGCTTGTTCCCGGCTGGACCAAGCCGATCATCGTCGGCCGTCACGCCTTCGGCGACCAGTACCGCGCCACCGACTTTAAATTCCCAGGCAAGGGCAAGCTGACGATGAAGTTCGTCGGCGAAGACGGTACGGAAATCGAGCACGAAGTCTACGACGCGCCGGCAGCCGGCGTTGCCATGGGCATGTACAACCTCGACGAATCGATCACCGATTTCGCCCGCGCATCGCTGAACTACGGCCTGCAGCGCGGCGTCCCGGTCTATCTGTCGACCAAGAACACCATCCTCAAGGTCTATGACGGCCGCTTCAAGGATATCTTCCAGGCTGTCTTCGACGCCGAATTCGCGGACAAATTCAAGGAAGCCAAGATCTGGTACGAACACCGCCTGATCGACGACATGGTCGCTTCGGCGCTCAAGTGGTCCGGCGGTTACGTCTGGGCTTGCAAGAACTATGACGGCGACGTCCAGTCCGACATCGTGGCCCAGGGCTTTGGCTCGCTCGGCCTGATGACCTCGGTTCTGATGACGCCGGATGGCCAGACGGTCGAAGCCGAAGCCGCCCACGGCACGGTGACGCGCCACTACCGCCAGCACCAGAAGGGCGAGGAAACCTCGACCAACTCGATCGCCTCGATCTTCGCCTGGACGCGTGGCCTTGCCCACCGCGCCAAGCTCGACAACAACACTGAGCTGGCAAAGTTCGCCGACACGCTGGAAAAGGTCTGCGTCGACACGGTCGAGAGCGGCTTCATGACCAAGGATCTGGCGCTGCTGATCGGCCCCGACCAGCCATGGCTTTCCACCACCGGCTTCCTCGATAAGATCGACGAGAACCTGAAGAAGGCAATGGCTGCCTAAGCATACACGGAGTCATCAACAGATAACCCGGCCACCGTGCCGGGTTTTTTTATGGAACCTTCTTATGCTTCGCCCGTTCGCGATGTGAGACCCTTGCATGCTGCGCTGCATGCTTCACCTCCCAAAAGATCGTGAACCTTTTTAAATGACTGTTTCTACCGAGAGAACCCAACCGCTTCTTCCGCGCATCGCGCTGGTTTCAACGCATGGATATGTCGCCGCCGAACCACCGCTTGGCGCTGCCGACACGGGCGGTCAGGTCGTCTATGTCATCGAACTCGCCCGCAAGCTGGCGCTGCTCGGTCATCAGGTCGATATCTACACGCGCCGGTTCGAGGACCAGCCGGAATTCGACGAAGTCGATGACCGCGTCCGCGTCATTCGCATCCCCTGCGGCGGCAATGACTTCATTCCGAAGGAATATCTCTATAGGCACCTGCTGGAATGGTGCGAAAACGCTGTGCGCTTCATTCGCAAGAACAATTTTACCTACACGCTGATCAACAGCCACTACTGGGACGCCGGTATTGCCGGACAACGGTTGTCCGAAGCGCTTGCCGTTACCCATATCCATACGCCGCATTCGCTGGGCATATGGAAGAAGAGCCAGATGGAGACGGATTATCCGGACAAGGCGGCCGAGTTTGACAAGGAATTCAATTTTTCCGAACGCATCAAGCATGAGCTGATCATCTACCGCTCCTGCAGCATGGTGATTGCCACGACGCCGATTCAGCTGGAAATGCTGGTCAACGACTATAATCTGCCGCGCGACCGGGTGCACATGATCCCGCCCGGCTACGACGACAACCGCTTCTTCCCCGTATCGAGGGCAACGCGCGAAATGGCCCGCCAGCGCTTTGGCTTCGAGGGCAAGGTGGTGATGGCCATGGGGCGTCTGGCCACCAACAAGGGCTACGACCTCCTGATCGACGGCTTTTCGGTGTTGGCTGAGCGTGTGCCGGAAGCGCGGCTGCACCTGGCCGTCGGCGGCGAGAACATGGACCCACAGGAGGCAGGCATTCTCGCCGAACTGAAGGGCCGCGTAGCCTCGCTGGGCCTTGAGGACAAAGTCGTCTTTTCCGGTTTCGTGGCCGACGACGACCTGCCGGATTTCTACCGTGCTGCCGATATTTTCGTGCTGTCGAGCCGCTACGAGCCGTTCGGCATGACCGCTATCGAGGCCATGGCCAGCGGCACGCCGACTATCATCACCATTCACGGCGGATTGTTCCGCGCCGTTAGTTATGGCCGCCACGCGCTGTTTGCCGATCCGTTCGACAAATACGACCTGGGCATCACCATGATGAAGCCGCTGAAACACGAGCGGCTCTACGGCCGCCTGTCGCGCATGGGTGCCCATAAGGCCCGCAGTCTGTTTACCTGGACCGGCATTGCCCAGCAGCTGATCGGCGTCGTCGAAGGACGGCCGATGCCGCAGGCAATGGATGACAACGAATGGGCGGAACCATGGACGGATGGAGATTGAAGCGCGTCCGGTTGTTCTGCAGCGACATAGACGGGACGCTGGCAGGAAACACGGATGCAGAGGCAAGATTTGGTCAGGCATGGCAAAGCCTCAGCCCGGACGAGCGGCCGCTTCTGGTGCTCAACAGCGGCCGGCTGATCGCCGATCAGAAGGCCTTTGTCGCCACGACGGCATTACCGAGGCCGGATGTCTATATTGGCGGCGTCGGCACGATGCTCGACCACGAAAATGAACCATCCCATGGCGCGGCCTATTCCAGCTCCATCGGAGCGGGTTTCGACCGTGAGAGAATTGCCGAAGCTCTTGCCGGTATCACCGGCATCGCCGTCCAACCCGACGCCTACCAGCATGCGCAGAAATCCAGCTGGTATCTGCTGGACGCCGATGCGGTAACCCTGGCTGGCATCGAGGAACGGCTGGCGAGCGCTGGCATTGCCGCACGCCTGGTCTATTCCAGCAACCGAGATCTCGACATCTTGCCCGACGGCGTCGACAAGGGGGCCGCCCTCTCCTGGCTCTGCCGCCAGCTTGGCCTGTCGCATGACGATGTCGTGGTGGCCGGCGATACCAACAACGACCGCAGCATGTTCGAACTGCCGGGCGTGCGCGGTATCGTCGTATCCAATGCTTTGGCGGAATTGAAGGCCATCGCTGAGGATCGGCCGGAGATTTACAGCGCCCAGGGTTCCGTCGCCGATGGCGTGCTTGAGGGGCTTGTGCATTGGGGTGTCCTTGAAAAGTGATCCCCACGCCTCACAAGCCGAATTTCATTAGCCAGCTCATGAAATAGAGTACCCGGCATCGCGATTTCAACGCCGGGTCCTGCTAACTGCTATTTCAACGGCAGATGAATGTCGGTCAACAGCTCCGTCGGCGCGGCATCTCGCGGGTTGTTGACATATTCCTCGAACATCACGGTATCGCGGACTTCCCGGCCCGATTGCGGTAGCCATGTGCCATAGAGCCACTGATAGGCCTTGTGCATATCGGCGTAAGGCCCCTTGTGGCGCAGAACGGCATAGTCGCCGCCATCCAGATGCTGTCGAACCAGCGGCTCGTCCGCCGGCACATGCTCGCCTTCGGTCACGCAGGCAAACGCACGCAGCTTGTCCTCCGCCACCAGATCCGGGTCGTCCAGATAGAGGCCGACCATCTTCATCTCCGGCCTGTAGAGACCGCGCGCCTGTAGCGTGCCGCCCAGTGTTTCGAAAGCCCGGCCTATGCCCATATAGGAGCCGGTATGGCTGACCCCGACCAGTTCACGCGGGGAAATCGTTATCGTCGTAACAGGATACATGTCGCCAAATCCTTTGCCGTTTGCCGATTGAAAGACCGTGTGGCTGCCCTCTCTCCGGTAGCGGGCCGGTGGTATGCCGAACACCGATTTGAAAATCCTGTTGAAGGATTGGAGATTGGGATAGCCGGTCCGTCTTGCGATTTCCTCGACAGAAAGAGGGGTGCGCGCCAGATCACCCGCCGCCCGGTGCAGCCGCAACCGCTTGACGGTCGCCGCCAGCGTCTCGCCGTGCACGGCCCGGTAGATCCGGTGCCAATGATGCGGCGATAGGCACGCAATATCCGAGAGCCGATCGAGATCGAGCTCCTCGTCCAGGTGATCGTGAATATAGGCCGATACGCGCCGCAGACGCTGCTCGTAAACCGCCCAGATGCTGTCTTCCTTCATGCCGATCCTCATACAAGCCGAACAACCAGACAGAACCACATCCGCATTTGACAAATCCTGCGGAGTTGGCGCGCACGATTTGAGCACGAGAAAAAACGATTGGGCAAAGAAAAACCGGGCCTTTCCGCCCGGTTTCTCAAACATCGCAAGGAACCGAAGGCCGGATTACCCGGCCAGTGCCGCAGCAACCGCATCGATCGCTTCCGCAGCCTTAGTAACATCCGGGCCACCGGCCTGCGCCATGTCGGCACGGCCGCCGCCGCCTTTGCCGCCGAGCGCTGCGGAGGCGATGCGAACCAGATCGACAGCGCTGAAACGCGACGTTAGATCGTCGGTCACCGCCACGACGGCGCTTGCCTTGCCGTCTGCGGAAACGCCGACGAAGGTGACGACGCCGGAGCCGAGGCTCGTCTTACCGTCATCGGCGAGACTCTTCAGGTCCTTCGGCTCGACGCCGGTAACCACCTTGCCGAGGAATTTGACCCCGCCGATATCCTGGATCTGATCGGCAGAACCACCGGAGCCGCCGCCGCCGAGCGCCAGCTTCTTCTTCGCCTCGTTCAGTTCGCGCTCCAGCTTGCGGCGCTCATCCATCAAGGCTTCGACACGGGTCAGAACGTCGGCCGGTTGAACCTTGAGCGTCGTTGCCAATGTCTTGACCCGCTCGTCCTGTTCGTTGAGATAGGCAAGTGCCGACACCCCGGTCAAAGCTTCCAAACGGCGAACGCCCGCACCGACGGCGCTTTCGCCGACGATCCGCACAAGGCCGATCTCGCCGGTGGCGCCGACATGGGTGCCGCCGCAGAGTTCGACGGAGTAGGGCCGGTTGGCCTTGGCGCCATGGATGCCCTGCCCCATAGACACGACGCGCACTTCATCGCCGTATTTTTCGCCGAACAGCGCCATCGCACCCTCGGCAATCGCGTCATCGACGCTCATCAGCCGCGTCGTCACCGGGCTGTTCTGCACGATGATCTCGTTGGCCATGTCCTCGACGATCTTCAGCTCCTCAGCCGACATCGGCTTGGGATGCGAGACGTCGAAACGCAGGCGTTCGGGCGCAACCAGTGAGCCCTTCTGGGCAATATGGGTTCCCAGCACTTCGCGCAGCGCTTCATGCAGCAGATGCGTGGCCGAATGGTTGGCACGCAGGCGCGAGCGTCGGGCGTGATCGACCGTGAGTGCGGCAGCGTCGCCAACCTTGACCGTTCCGTCTTCCACAACACAGGAGTGCACGAACAGGCCTTCGCCGCGCTTCTGCACGTCGGTCACCGTCAGCTTGGCGTGATCGGTCGAGATGACGCCGGTATCGCCCATCTGGCCGCCGGACTCGCCGTAGAATGGGGTCTGGTTGAGCACCAGCTGCACCGTGTCGCCCTTCGACGCGGTTTGGATCGCCTTGCCATCGGCAACGATCGCCTGAACCACGCCCTCGGCGGTCTCTGTGTCATAACCGAGGAATTCGGTGGCGCCGAGCTTTTCCTTCAGCTCATACCAGATCGTTTCCGTTGCCTTGTCGCCGGAACCGGACCATGAGGCGCGGGCCTCCGCCTTCTGTCGTTGCATGGCCGCGGTGAAAGCCTCGGTATCGACACCGATGCCGCGAGCGCGAAGTGCGTCCTGCGTTAGGTCAAGCGGAAAACCGAACGTGTCGTAAAGCTTGAAGGCGGTATCGCCGTTCAGCTGGTCACCTTCGACCAGATCCGTCGTTGCATCTGACAGCAGGCCGAGACCACGCTCCAGCGTCTTGCGGAAACGGGTCTCTTCCAGCTTCAAAGTTTCCGAAATCAGCGATTCCGCCCGGATGAGCTCCGGATAAGCGCGGCCCATCTGGCCGATCAGCGCCGGCAACAGCCGCCACATCAGCGGGTCACGGGCGCCCAGCAGCTCCGCATGGCGCATGGCGCGGCGCATGATCCGGCGCAGCACGTAGCCACGGCCTTCCTTCGACGGCAGAACACCATCGGCAATCAGGAAGGCGGACGCGCGCAGATGGTCGGCGATCACACGGTGGCTGGCGCGACTGTCGCCTTCAGCCTTGACGCCCGTCGCCTCTTCCGAAGCTGCGATCAGCGCGCGGAAAAGGTCGATTTCGTAATTGTCATGCTTGCCCTGCAGCAGGGCCGCAACACGCTCGAGGCCCATGCCGGTATCGATCGACGGACGCGGCAGGTCGACGCGTTCTTCCTCCGTCACCTGCTCGTACTGCATGAAGACGAGGTTCCAGATCTCGATGAAGCGGTCGCCGTCTTCATCCTTGGAACCGGGTGGGCCGCCCCAGATATGATCGCCGTGATCGTAGAAAATTTCAGAACAGGGACCGCACGGACCGGTATCGCCCATCGCCCAGAAATTGTCGCTGGTGGGGATACGGATGATCCGGTCGCCGGTCAGACCGGCAATCTTCTTCCACAGGCCGAAGGCCTCGTCGTCCGTATGATAGACGGTGACCAGCAGGCGTTTGGCGTCGATGCCATACTCCTTGGTGATCAGGTTCCAGGCAAGCTCGATCGCCCGCTCCTTGAAATAATCGCCGAAGGAGAAATTGCCGAGCATTTCGAAGAAGGTGTGGTGACGCGCGGTATAACCGACATTGTCGAGGTCATTGTGCTTGCCGCCGGCGCGCACGCATTTCTGCGCGGTCGCAGCCGTCGAATAGGGGCGCTGCTCGAGGCCGGTAAAGACGTTCTTGAACTGCACCATACCGGCATTGGTGAACATCAGGGTCGGGTCGTTGCGTGGAACCAGCGGGCTCGACGCTACGACTTCATGGCCGTTCTTCTTGAAGTAGTCGAGGAACGTCGACCGGATTTCATTCACGCCGCTCATATTGCGCCCTTATCTCTTGCATCGGACCGTCCGCGACCTGCCTGGCCGAACCGCGAACCGGAAACTTTTGAAAATTGCGGATCACCGGACATCCGCCGATCCTCTCCCGCCCCATGGGAACACAGGCTTTTATCGTCCGGGCCAATCCCTGTCCAGACGGCAAAAGAAAACCGGCCGCCCTTGGAAAGGGCGGCCGGCAAACATGATGTCGAAAATCAAGCGATCTTATGCCAGAGCGGCATCGTCATCCTCGTCTCCGGCTTCCGGGCCGCCGTTCTCAAGGAATTTTTCAGCGATCAAGCCTGCATTCTGGCGCAGCGACAGCTCGATCTCCTTGGCCGTATCGGGATTGTCACGCAGGAACATCTTGGCATTCTCGCGGCCCTGGCCGAGGCGCTGGCTGTTATAGGAGAACCAGGCACCGGATTTTTCCACAATGCCAGCCTTGACGCCCAGGTCGACCAGTTCGCCGGTCTTGGACACGCCTTCGCCATACATGATGTCAAATTCGACCTGCTTGAAGGGCGGCGCCATCTTGTTCTTGACGACCTTGACGCGTGTCTGGTTGCCGATCACCTCTTCGCGATCCTTGACCGCGCCGATACGGCGAATGTCGAGGCGAACGGAAGCGTAGAATTTCAGGGCGTTACCGCCTGTCGTCGTTTCCGGTGAACCGAACATGACACCGATCTTCATGCGAATCTGGTTGATGAAGATGACCATGCAGTTCGACTTGGAGATCGAAGCGGTCAGCTTGCGTAGCGCCTGGCTCATCAGGCGGGCCTGGAGGCCCGGCAGGCTGTCGCCCATTTCGCCTTCGATTTCAGCGCGCGGCACGAGTGCAGCAACCGAATCGATGACCAGTACGTCGATAGCGCCGGAGCGCACCAGAGTGTCAGTAATTTCCAGGGCCTGTTCGCCGGTATCCGGCTGCGAGATCAAAAGGTTTTCGAGATCGACGCCAAGCTTGCGGGCATAGACCGGATCCAGCGCATGTTCCGCATCGACGAAGGCGCAGATGCCACCCTTCTTCTGGGCTTCGGCAATGGTCTGCAGCGCCAGCGTCGTCTTGCCCGAGCTTTCCGGTCCATAAATTTCGATGACGCGCCCCTTGGGCAGCCCGCCAATACCGAGCGCGATATCCAGGCTCAACGATCCCGTCGAAACGGTTTCGATTTCGACAATGCTGTCTTTTCCACCGAGCTTCATGATCGATCCCTTGCCGAACGAACGTTCGATCTGGGAGAGTGCCGCTTCAAGTGCCTTGCTTTTATCCACCGATTTGTCCTCTACAAGCCGCAAAGAGTTTTGTGCCATGTGATCCACCTTTAAATTATGGAAGCTGTTGAGGCAATGAAGTCGCCGATGAAAGCTATGTACACTTTTTGTTCTCATTTTGCAAGAGCTATCTATGGACTTGAATTATCAACATAAACGGTTGCGTGTTCTTTTCTTGTTCCACGTTTGGTCCCACGGATTTCACAATCGGTGGAAATGACTGAAACAAAAAGCGGATCAACATCATAGCGCAACGAATCGCCAGGGATCGGCACACGGGAAAACGCATGACAGGCAGACAAGTTTCCATCTTTGGCGGCGCGCATATCGACCGCAGGGCACGCATCTTCGGCACCACCGTTCCGGGATCGAGCAATCCCGGCAGCTGGTTCGAGGAGGCCGGCGGCGGCGGGTTCAACGCGGCCCGCAATCTGGCGCGGCTTGGACTTGACGTTCGCATGATCAGCCCGCGCGGCGGCGATGCCGCTGGCGAGACGGTCGCCCGGGCTGCGAGTGAAGCCGGCGTTATCGATTGCCCCTTTATCTTCCTTGATCGCAAGACGCCAAGCTACACGGCCATTCTCGAAAACGACGGTAATCTGGTGATCGCACTTGCCGACATGGAACTCTACCGCCTGTTTTCTCCCCGCCGATTGCAGCAAAAGGCCATGCGCGAGATCATCTCGCTGAGCGATCTGATCGTCACCGATGCCAACCTGCCCGAAGAGACGCTGACTGGCCTGGTTGCCCGTGCAAACGCCGAATCAAAGCCGATCACCGCCATTGCCATCTCACCGGCGAAAGTCGCGCGGCTGGTGAAAAGTCTGTCCGGGCTCGATTTTCTCTTCATGAACGAGGCGGAAGCGCGGGCCCTGACAGGCCGCGACAGCGCCGAGGCGGCGGAATGGCCTGTTCTGCTGAAGGCGACCGGCTTGGCCGGCGGCGTCATTACCCGCGGCGGCAAGCCCGCGATTGCATTTCACGACGGGCAAACCGTTACGGTGGCACCGCCGCAGCTTGACGCGCTTGCCGACGTCACTGGTGCTGGCGATTCGCTTGCCGCCGGGTTCCTGTCGGCATTTGTTGCGGGCGAACCGCTCGACATATGCCTTCGTTCTGGCGTCGCCGCTGCCGGCATCACCGTCCGTTCGCCGCTGGCCGTATCGGAAAAAATGTCGCGGGCAATGCTCGAAGAAGCAATTCGACTTGTGCCGCCAGCCGAAATCCTGTCATGAACGCGCCTTAAAAAGCCAAATAAGGATCCGCGATGACCAAGCCCTTCTCCCCCCTTCTGCCGATGGAATATTCCAGAGAAGTCGCGGCCGCCAAGGCTCGCGGCGCAGCGATCGTCGCGCTGGAATCGACCATCATCACCCATGGCATGCCCTTCCCCGGCAATCTCAACATGGCGCGCAGCGTCGAAGCGATCATCCGCGAGGAAGGTGCTGTTCCGGCAACCATCGCCGTCATCGACGGCATCCTGCATATCGGCCTGGAAGACGCCCAGCTGGAAGCTCTGGCGCAGACGGAAGGCGCCATGAAACTGTCGCGTGCCGATCTTGCCTTTGCGATCGCCGAGCGCCGCACCGGTGCGACCACAGTTGCCGCAACGATGATCGCTGCAGCCCGCGCCGGCATCCGCGTCTTTGCCACCGGCGGTATCGGCGGCGTGCATCGCAAGGCCGAAGAGAGCTTTGACATCTCCGCCGACCTCGACGAGCTGGCGCGCACCGGCGTCATCGTCGTCTGCGCCGGTGCAAAGGCCATCCTCGACATTCCAAAGACCCTGGAAGTCCTGGAAACGCGCGGCGTTCCGGTCGTCACCTATGACAGCGACATCTTCCCGGCCTTCTGGTCGCGCGACAGCGGCCTGAAGAGCCCGTTGATGCTCAACAGCCCGGCGGCAATCGCCAATTTCCAGAAGATGCGCGACCTGCTCGGCGTCGATGGCGGCATGCTGATTGCCAATCCGGTGCCGGAGGCAAACGAAATTCCGCGCGACGAAATGGAAATCTACATCACGCGGGCACTGGACAATGCCGCCCGCGACGAGATCTCCGGCAAGAAAGTCACGCCCTACCTGCTCGACAGCATTTTCGGCCTGACCGACGGCCGCAGCCTCGAGACCAATATCGCGCTGGTCGAGAACAACGCCCGGCTCGCGGCCGAAATTGCCGTTGCACTGGTCTGAGTTAGAACAACCATTGGAAAAATCGGGGGCTGGCTGCCAGCCCCCGTAACGTCAGCTCTGCCGCCCTGCCCGTGCAAGGCCATGTTCGATCAGCCGGTCGATGATATCGGCATAGGCAATTCCGCTAGCGGCCAAAGCCTTGGCATACATGCTGATATCGGTAAAGCCGGGGATCGTGTTGACCTCGTTGACGACGGCGCTGAGGTCAGGCCGCACAAAAAAGTCGATACGGGCCATGCCGTCGCATCCGAGCGCCCTGAAAGCGCCTTGCGCCATCGATCTGAGATTTTGCGCAATTTCATCCGGAAGTTGAGCGGGAATGCTGAGAATGGCACCGTCCGGGTCGATATATTTGGCATCATAGCTGTAAAAACCGTGGCTACCGGCGGGAATGATCTCTCCTGGAAGAGAGGCGATGAGCGTGCCGTCGGCCTGTTCAAGAATGCTGCACTCGATCTCCCGCCCCTCGATAAATTCTTCGACGAGGATTTTCTGATCGTGGTGGAAGCCTTCCGCGAGTGCAGCGAGAAATTCGTCTGCCGTTCGAGCCTTGCTGACGCCGACTGACGAGCCCTGCCGGGCCGGCTTGACGAAAACCGTCGATCCCAGCGCCCCGACGACATCGTCGAAGGATGGAGCGTCGCCCTCATAGAAGGTCAATGAGCGCGCCACGGGCAATCCGGCTTCGTTCAGCAGGCGCTTTGCCACATCCTTGTCGATGGCGGTGGCCGAGCCCAGAATCCCACATCCGGCAAACGGCACCATCGCAACCTCGGCAAGCCCCTGCACCGAACCATCCTCGCCATGCGGCCCATGCAGAACCGGAAACACAACATCGATCGGCGGCAGTTCGCGGATGGCTTCGTCTTCGGGAACGATGAAAAGGCGGCCGCGGCCGCCGGGTAAAAGGCAGACTTGTGTATTCGCGGCTGGCAGCGGATCCGGCAAGGCTCTATCGCGTAGCTGCTGCAGAAGCCATTTCCCCTGACGGTCGATCAGAATCGGCACGACATCATATTTTTCAGTATCAAGCGCCTTGAAGACATTGCGCGCCGAAAGAACGGAAACATCGTGTTCGGCAGAACGTCCGCCAAAAAGAACTGCAACCCTTAGCTTTGAATTCATTCGAGCGCTCGCAAAATCGGGGAATGGGACGCTGCGTTTGAGCTAAAGGCCGGAAAACCTGTCGGACCATGGCGCAACGCGTGACACCGGTAGATGCAATCGCGAAACGGGCCTTTTTACGACGGCCGAAATCCGGCTGAACATATCTCAGCAAGCGGTTAACGCACAGCTCTCAGCCGATTGGCGGCCGCCCTCAGAACCAGCCGAGAACGGCTCTAGAATCTTGTCGATGGCTGGCGGTTGCAGATCAGCTGTCGAGCATTTCGCGCACAGCGACAGCCAATTGCTTCAATGAGAAAGGCTTGGGCAGGAAGCCGAATTTGGCGTCGGCCGGCAGGTTTCTTGCAAAAGCATCCTCGGCATAACCGGAGACGAAGATGAACTTCAGATCCGGATAGGTCTTGCGAATTTCCTTCAGCAAGGTCGGCCCATCCATTTCCGGCATGACCACATCGGACACGACGATATCGACGGCGCCGTTCAGTTCCGCCATGACTTCGAGCGCTTCGACACCGGAACCGGCCTCGTGCACCGTGTAGCCGCGGGTTTCCAGCATCCGCTTGCCACCGCGCCGCACGGCCTCTTCGTCTTCCACCAGAAGAACCACTGCCGAATTTCCGGTCAGGTCAGTCGGTTCCGGCTTGGTTGGGGCTTTTGCGGCGAGCGCGGCCGCAGCTTGCGCCTCGCCGGCTTCGCCCGGCAGTGGCGGTTCTTCGATGTAACGCGGCAGCAGGATGCGGAACGTCGTTCCCTTGCCGACTTCGGATTCGGGATAGATGTAGCCGCCGGACTGCTTGATGATGCCGTAGACCATCGACAGTCCGAGCCCGGTGCCCTTGCCGACTTCCTTGGTAGTGAAGAAAGGTTCGAAAATCTTGTCGAGGATTTCCGGTGGTATTCCGGTCCCCTGATCCGCCACCTCGACCATCACATAGTCGTCTTCCGGAAGTTCGCGCAGATTAAGCGCTGCAACTTCGGCGGCCGGCAGGTTGCGGGTGCGCAAGGTGATGACGCCGCCATTGGGCATGGCATCGCGGGCGTTGACGGCCAGATTGAGCACGACCTGCTCGAACTGGCCGAGATCTGTGCGTACCGGCCAGAGATCACGGCCATAATCGACCTCAAGCTTGACATTGGTTCCGGTCATCCGGTCAACCAGCATGCGCAGGTCGCCAACGACATCGGTCATTGACAGCACGCTCGGCCGCATCGTCTGTTTGCGCGAGAAGGCGAGAAGTTGGCGCACCAGCACTGCCGCGCGGTTGGCGTTGCGCTTGATCTCCATCAGATCGGCAAAACTCGCATCCGACGGCCGGGCGGACAAAAGCAGATGGTCTGAAGAGAGCAGGATCGCCGTTAGCACATTGTTGAAGTCATGGGCAATACCGCCCGCCAAAGTGCCGACGGCATTCATCTTCTGCGTCTGCGCCATCTGGGTTTCGAGCGCTTTTTGCTCGGTGATCTCGACCGCATAGACGATCGCCGCCTCTTCCGGCGCCTGGTCGCTCTGGTCGATGACCGCGTTCACATAGAAGCGGAAATGCCGCGTCTCATCGGTGGGGTGGAGCGAATCGATCGGTGCGATGTCGCCCTGCCGGTCCTTGGCGGCGTCCAGAGCAGCGCGCAGGCGCGTCTGGTCGGTCGCGTGAACGAAGGCCTCCAGCAATGCGCCGTGCTCCATGTCATCCTGCGAGACGACAGCGGAGAACAGCTTGAGGAATGGTGCGTTGGTTCGCAAAATCCGGCCATCGCCATCGACGGAGGCGATCGCCATCGGCGTATTGTTGAAGAATCGGGTAAAGCGCATCGCAGCGATCGAGGCTGACTGGTCGCTTTCGTCGTCGTTGGACCGGGCAAGAACAATCGTGCGGCTTTCACCGGGGGCACCATCGCGGGCTGAGGAAACCCGGTGCACCATGCGCACGGCAAAGCTTTGACCATTGGCCTTGCGCAGATCGAGATCGAGCGTCTTGGTCTTTTTCAGACCAGGTTCGGCCTGCACCGACTGAACCAGCGCCAGTCCCTCGCCCGCGACGAGATCCGCTATCGTCATCGATCCCGGCTGGAACTTGGTCAGATCCAGGCCCAGCCAGTCGGCCAGCGTCGCGTTGACATAGAAAATCTCGCCCTTCTTGCCGGCCGAGAAGAACCCGGCCGGGGCGTGATCGAGATAGTCGATCGCGTTCTGCAATTCCTTGAAAAAGCGCTCCTGATCGTCACGCTCGGACGTGATGTCGGAAATCTGCCAGATATAGAACGGGTTGCGGTCGCCGTCTTCGAGTGGCAGGACACGCGCCTTCAGACGGAACCAATGGGCGCCGGACCCAGCCGAACCGCCGGCTGCCCGCAGCGGCTTCAGCAGACGAAACTCCTCGTGACCGGCCTTACTTTCATGCAGCCCGTTGGTCAGCCGGTAGATTGCCTCGGTCGCTTCGCGATTGCGCGACAGGATGGTCTCAAGCGACTGTATTTCGGTCGCCTTGGTCGCACCGGTCAACGCGCCATAGGCAGCGTTGGCATAGATGATCCGGCCTTTGCGGTCGGTGACCAGTGTGCCGTCCTGATGACCATCGAGAAATGCGCGGGCAAGCTCGTCGGGACGCGACTGCGGCATCACCTCGATGAAGCCGATGACCGAGGACACCAGGAAGAAAATGCCGACCATGGCCAGCACGCCCAGGATGCCAAGCACGATCTGGTTTTCCAGCTGGTTCTTGAAGATGACGAAGGCAACGGCCGAAGCAGTCAGCACGATGGCGAGCAGAATGATCCGCAGCACCGTGCCGGGCCGCGTTCCACGGTCTACAATCGGCATGTGGTAGTCACCTGCCTGCCGCAATTTCGTCATAAGGCCCTCGTTTTCAACCGTACTAGTTGCGCCCGGAATGAACGCGCGGGTTCGGTCTGTCTGCTTTGCTCAACGGCAGCCGGGGCGGATCAGCAACCCGCGCCGGCGGACCGCGAAACACCGAGCAAGAATCATCTTTAACAGCCGCAGGGAAGAGCAGAAAGCATCTGTTTCAACGCCCTTGGCCTGAATTCACAGGGAATGTCCGCTAAGGCCTCGCCGATGATAAAAACAGCGCTACATTGGCGCTAGGACAATCAGACTTGGACAATACCTATCACGGCTTGTATCAGTCTGAAAAAAGCCGTCAAATAGGCCCAGGATAGGGGTTCACGAAGGAGTACAGCACATGATCGAAGATATCGTTGGCAACAACGGTACCCGTTTCATCATTGCCGCAGGCGCTGTGGCCCTTGGCCTGCTTTGTCTCGTGGCAGTGCTCTGGTTCATCCGCAACCGCCCGTCATCACCTTTTATCCGTGGCGGCAAGAACCGCCAGCCGCGGCTGGCCGTGCTAGATGCCGCAGCAATCGATACGCGAAGGCGGCTCGTTCTCGTCCGTCGCGATGATGTCGAGCACCTGATCATGATCGGCGGGCCGACGGACGTGGTCATCGAAAGCCGCATCGCATCCACCGCCCAACCATCGGTGCAAACTGCCATTGCTCAGCCTCCGGCCGATGCCGCGATTGCCACGCGGCCAGCTACAGAGCGCCCAGCGCCTGAACGCCGGATTGCCCCTGCCCTACAGGCCGAAGTTAAATCAGCGCCGGTGTCCGCAATGGGCCAGGTTCTCTATGGCGAAGGCGCAGATGTCTCCACGCCACCGGCGCGGACTGTCCAGCCGGTGCAGACACGAACCGATGCCGTGGCACCGCGCCAAGCCCTGCCGGAACGAACTATTCCGATGCAGGCTCAGGTTCGTCCTCAATCCGTCGCATCCAACACGCCGCCCGTAATGCTCGATACGGCCAGATCGCCTGAAGATATCTTGTACGCTGCACGATCGCGGGTGCTAACGGCAAATCAGCCGGCCGCCGCCGAGCAGCCTTTGCGTCAGACGCCTCCTGTTGCGGTCACTGCGGTGCAGACACCAGCCGTTCAAAACCAGCCAGATGCTCAAGCTCAGAAGGACGCGACCGCGCTTGAGTTTGAACGTATTCTCGATGCGCAGATTACCGGTGACCTTGGCAAGCTGACCGCCGATCCCGTCCATGTTGATGGCGAAACGCGAGCAGGCACCACCGTGCCCAATCCGGCTGGCCGCCAGGAACCTCGACTGGGTGCAGCACAGGGCAACCGCACTGAACCCTCGTTGGAAGATGAGATGAACCGAATGTTGAACGAGATCGCCGCAAACCGTAAGAACTGAGCGACGCTACAGACATCGACAGGGATGTGGCGTTCGGCACAAGCACCAATGACCACAAAGCAAAAACGGCGCGATCATCTCGCGCCGTTTTTATGTTTATGACTGAAACGATTACTCGTCGCGGTAGACTTTTTCCCGCCGTTCGTGACGCTCCTGCGCCTCGATAGACAGGGTGGCGATCGGCCTTGCGTCGAGACGCTTCAGTCCGATCGGTTCGCCGGTTTCCTCGCAGTAACCGTACGTCCCCTCATCAATTCTCTGCAGGGCTGCATCGATCTTGGAGATCAACTTGCGCTGCCGGTCACGTGCCCGAAGCTCAATGGCCCGGTCGGTTTCCGAAGATGCTCTATCTGCAAGATCAGGGTGGTTTGCACTTTCCTCGGCCAGATGTCCGAGAGTTTCCCGGGCCTCACGGAGTATGTCATTTTTCCAGGCGTTCAGCTTTGCTCTAAAATATGCACGCTGGTTGGTATTCATGAATTCCTCGGCCTCAGACAAGACAAAGGAACTAAGATCGATCTTCTCACTCAACGCGATTCTCCTGAAGAACATCTCATGTGCGGCGGTGTATAGACCCATGCACGCGCCGTTTCAAGTCTTTGAAAAACAGCCCACCGTTTTTTAAGCCTTGCTTACGTGAAAGGCTAACAGATTAATATTTCATCAAAATTACAGAATTTGAAGTTTTCCGAAATTTGCCTTGCGGCAGACATGCATCATCTCCAGCAAAATCCCCACGCGAGTTCCGCAATTTGGCCGCAACCGTTTTTCGCGGGAAGATTCACTGCACAAAAAATAGGCGCAGAATTTTTCGTGATTTTCCGCCATACACCGGATACTGGAAAAGAGCTTCTACTCGCACACCACAACTGCAACCGAAGCAAATACCATCCGTATCACGCCGAAAAGCGAACTCTGCGACTTGATCTTTCATCTGCCCCGGCAGACAAAGTGGGCGCAGATCCGATTGAAGCCGCTCGGCTATATCTTCGTTTGCACCGTGATTTTCTGGAACCAGCCTTATGCCTTCTCAACCCGCCCCGGTTTTCCGGCTCTATCTCCTCCGGCATGCCAAAGCTGCCTGGACGCTTCCAGGTCAGAAGGACTTTGACAGAACGCTGGACGAGACCGGTTATGCCGACGCGGAAATCGTCGCCGACATGGCGGCGGACAAGGGCTTCATTCCGGATCTCGTTGTCTGCTCGACGGCCGTCCGTTGCCGCCAGACGGCCGAAGCGCTGCGGCGCGCCATGGGCGAGGACCTGGAGATCCAATATATCGACGCGCTCTATGCCGGCGCTTCCGCTGTCTACCTCGACCTCATCGGCAGCCAGGACGCCTCTCTCTCCTCACTGATGGTGGTCGGACACAATCCGGTGATCGAGGAGGTGTTACGCGGAGTTTTGGGCGAAGAGGCAGCGATGGAGGCTATTCCAGCCGGCTACCCGCCGGGCGCTCTCGCCGTCATCGACGTCTATGAGCCCCCTTGCGATGGTGTACTTCCGTCCGGAAAGCTGGTCGATTGGCTCGATCCGGATCACCGAAAACCGTGAGTGCCTGGCGCCAACGGCGTGCCTCAACCTTTATTCGGTCGCTCCCGCGCCCTATATCCCAGCAAACGACCATGGCCTTGATGCCATACCCACCGCGTATTCGAGGCTCGAAATCTTGCCGCCATTCATGACCCGCTTCACCGATGACGCACGGCTCGCGCTCGATACCTTGACCGATCGAGCATCCAGCCTGGTCAATCCGACGTTGCGGCTAGGCGTCACCGGGCTTTCGCGCGCCGGCAAGACCGTGTTCATCTCGTCGCTGGTCCATAATCTCTTGAACGGCGGCCGCCTGCCGGTGTTCGATGCCGTTCGTTCCGGCCGGGTATCGAAGATCCGGCTGGAGCCGCAACCGGACGATGCGGTACCGCGCTTCCAATACGAAGACCACATAACCGCCCTTGTCCGCGACCGCGTCTGGCCGGATTCGACCCGTGCGATCTCGCAGCTGCGCATCACGCTTGACTACGAGAGCGCCAGTGGCTGGAACAGGCTGTTTTCTCCCGGCCGGCTGTCGATCGATATCGTTGACTATCCCGGCGAATGGCTGCTCGACCTGCCGCTGCTCACCCAGGATTTCCGCACCTTCAGCGCCCGCACAGCTGATCAGGCCAAAACCGGCATGCGAACTGAACTTTCGGCAGACTGGCTGGCGATGGCCGTGTCGGTGGATATCACCGCACCCGCCGTCGAGGCCGATGCCCGCAGGCTCGCCGAAACCTTCACCCTCTACCTCAAGGCCTGCAAATCCGACGAGCGCTCCCTGTCGACCCTGCCGCCCGGCCGCTTCCTGATGCCCGGTGACCTTGAAGGTTCACCGGCGCTGACCTTCTCGCCGCTGCCCGCCCTGCCCGACGGCCGCGCGCCAAAAGGCTCGCTCTGGGCGATGATGGAGCGGCGCTACGAGGCCTACAAGACGCATGTGGTCAAGCCGTTTTATCGCGAGCACTTTGCCCGGCTCGACCGGCAGATCGTGCTGATCGATGCGCTGCAGGCGATCAACCGCGGCCCGGAATCGCTGCTCGATCTGGAGACCGCGCTTGCCGATGTGCTGGCAAGCTTCCAGCCGGGAACCAATTCCTTCCTGTCGTCCTTCCTCACCAAGCGGATCGACAAGGTGTTGATTGCCGCGACCAAGGCCGATCACCTGCATCATGAAAGCCACGACCGGCTGGAGCGGATCACCGAGCGGCTCGTCCACCGGGCAGTCGAGCGTATCGGCATGAGTGGCGCCGGCCTCGACGTGATGGCGATTGCCTCCGTCCGGGCGACCCGGGAGGCGACTGTCAATCATGATGGCCATGTCCTGCCCGTCATCGTCGGAACACCGATTGCCGGTGAGACGATCAATGGCGAGACCTTCAACGGAGAACGGAAAACAGCCATATTCACCGGTGACTTACCGAAGAATCCGGATTCTCTTTTTCAAGACCTTGCATCAAAACCGGAGGAAAGCCTGGTTCCCGATCTAACCTTCGTGCGCTTCCGCCCGCCGCATATCGAGGAGACCGGCGGCGGCCTGAAATTGTCCGTGCCGCACATCCGGCTCGACCGGGCGATGCAATTCCTGTTCGGAGACCGCCTGGCATGAGCGACCCATCCAACAAACCGGGGCGAAAGCCCACCGTATTCACCATCGAGAACGACCCGTCCGGCACGCCCGAAAAACGGAGCGCCACACGCCGTTCGCCAGCCAGCTTCGACGAGAATATCGTCATGACGCCGGATGCCGAAGACCCCTTCGCCGCGACCACGAGAACCCTGCCCGACACGCCGGAAGCAGCGCCGCGCAAACGGCGTTTTTCGTTCGCCAAGATCGCCTTCGGTGCACTGAGCATTCTGGTTTCACTGGCAGTGGGCCTGTGGATCGACAGCCTTATCCGTGACCTTTTCACGCGCGCCGACTGGCTGGGTTATCTTGCCATCGCGGCAACCGCAATCGGCCTCCTAGCCTTCCTCATCATCATCGCCAGGGAGCTTTCCGGCCTGATGCGATTGAACGCGGTGCAGGCCCTCAAACAGGAAGCGATCGAGGCGAGTCTCTCGCCGACGGCAAAGCCCGCCCGGCAGGTGATGGCGCACCTCGTTCACCTGCTTGCTGCCAAACCGCAGACGGCGCGGGGGCGCCTGCGGCTGAAGGAAACGGAAACCGAGATCATCGATGGGTCGCATCTGCTCGACCTGACGGAGCGGGAATTGCTGTCGCCCCTCGACCGCGAAGCGAGGGGGCTCATCCTCAACGCATCGAAGCGCGTTTCGATCGTCACGGCGGTCAGCCCCCGCGCATTGGTCGATCTCGGCTATGTGATCTACGAATCTGCCCGGCTGATCCGGGCGATGGCCGATCTCTATGGCGGCCGCCCTGGCTCGCTTGGCCTGTTGAGGCTGATGCGTGACGTCATTGCGCATCTCGCCGTCACTGGCTCGATTGCAGTTGGCGACAGCCTGATCCAGCAGGTTCTGGGCCATGGTCTGGCATCGAAGCTTTCGGCACGGCTTGGAGAAGGCGTGATCAACGGCCTGATGACTGCGCGCATCGGAATTGCAGCGATGGACCTCTGCCGGCCGATGCCGTTCAGAGCCCTCAAGCGCCCCGGAATCGGCGATTTCATCGGCGACCTGACACCGGGCACGATGAAGGCAAGGCCGCCGGAAACCGGCGGCTAGATGCCGCCGTACCAATCGTAGCCAAGGTCTTCCCAGAAGCCGCCCTTGCCGCTGCCGAACGGGGCGAGCGTCGAGACAAGCTCGATGCCCTTGATATATTTCGCCATCTTGTAGCCGAGCTGGCGCTCGACCCTAACCCGCAGCGGTGCACCATTGGCCACCGGCAACGGCTTGTCGTTGTTGCCATAGGCAAGGATCGTCTGCGGATGCCGTGCATCGATGAGGTCGATCGATTCATAGTAGGGCACGGCACCCTGCAGGCCGAGATTCATCGTGTCGTAACAGTGGAACACCACGAAGCGCGCCTGCGATTTCACCTGTGCCTCATCGAGAATGTGGTGCAGTGGCACGCCGGTCCATTTGGCGATGCAACTCCAGCCCTCGACGCAGTCATGCCGGGTGATCTGCGTGCGGGCCGGCATATTGCGCAATTCATCAAGACTGAAGCTGACCGGCTTTTCGACCAGCCCGCCAACCGCCAGCCGGTAATTGGCAAAGGACGTGTCCTTGAGTGCCAGATAATCGGCCTCGGTCGGATCGGTGGACCCGTTCGGCCGTTGCCCCTGGCGGATTTCGCTGGCGGCAAATTCCGGCGCCAGCGTATTGTCCCCGATCAGCATGCGGTGTGCGCGGTATGTCAGGCTGTTGGCCGATGCGAGAAAATCGCGCACGGGGCTCTGGCCGGACAGCAGAGTGTCAAAGGCATCACAGCCTGACAAAGGCACGGTGGCAGCCGCAACGCCGGCAAGGGTCAAGAATTTCCGGCGGTTGACGATGAACTGGCTCATGCCGAATGCTCCGGATTCTTTTTTTCGTCTGTGCGGTACCAGCCAGTGATGATCGAGCGCATTTCGTTCAACAGGCCTGCCGCAAGAACCATGAAAATGTGGATCAGGAAGAAAGCGACCAGCGCCGCCATGCAGAGGAAGTGGATGGTGCGTGCCGTCTGCCTGCCACCGAAAATATCGAGCAACCAGGGCCATGCTGCATTCATGCCCGGCGACATGGTCAGCCCGGTCAGGATGATCAGCGGGAAGATCCCCAAGAGAACGCCGGCATAGGCAAACTTCTGCAGACCATTGTAGCGGCCATCATGATGGAAGCGGAAGCGCAGGTGATCGGCAAAGCTCTGCGGCAAGGCCTTGATATCGGCAATCGACGGAAGAATGTCGCGTTTCAGGTGTCCGCTGATCAGGCTGCTCACGAACCAGACCAGGAAAGCAGCAACGAAGAACCAGGCAAAGAAGAAGTGGATGACGCGCCCGGTAGAGAGATCCTGATAGGACGGCAATGTCGCCCATGCGGGAAAACCGCGATAGGACGGGTTGTCCGCCGGGCCGCTCATGCCGAAGACGCCGGTCGTCTTGAAACTGCGTCCGAAAACGGTGGTGTAGCCATCGACGCTGCCATCGCCAGCCTGCATCGCCCGCATCGACAATACGCTGTTTTCGAACTCGAAGCCCGATTGTTTGCCGATATAGAGTTCCGGATGGGCGTTGAATATCTGTAGACCGCTCAAAAGCAGGAAGAACAGGGCGATCGTCCAGGTCCAGTGCGTGACGCGGGTGGCAATCCGGTGCCGGTAAATCACCCTGCCCTCGTCGGGCTGTGGAGCGGTGCGCGATTCGATGTCGTCAACGATGGTCATGGCGATCTCCTATATGCGCAATTACGTAACAAACCGGGTTATTGTTTCAATGCAACTCCTGTCACCGGTACACACATCAGGGTGATGCTGGCGTGAAAGGGTAATGATTTCCTATGATTTCCAGAAGCTTGGCAAAGACCGGCGAAATACATCGCGAGCGCCGCAAAAGCCGCTGCAATAGCGCCAGGCAACGCTCCATTAACCATTTAAGTGCAAAGGTAACCTCACATTAATGACATCGACCATCAAGGATCGTTTATGTTTTCGCGCCCTTCTTTGATTGCCTGCAGCATAGCCGCAGCCTCGCTCGCAGCCGTAACCGGCACCGCATCGCCGGCGTTTTCGGGCAGTAATGACAAGGCGTTCTTCGGGCAAGTCTCCGGCCAGTGGAAAGGCCCCGGCGAGATCGTTGCCGGCAAATACAAGGGCACGAAATTCACCTGCGACCTGATCGGGGAACCCGTGGACGGCTCCTCCGCCGGCATCAAGCTGGATGGCACCTGCCGCGTCGGGGTGTTCAAGCAGCCGATGTCTGCCGTCATCACCCAGAAGGGCAAGAGCTATACCGGCCAGTTCCTCGACGGTGCCGATGGCAAGGGGCTTGATATCGTTTCTGGAAACGTCGCCAAGGACAAGGTTGTGCTCGGCATCAATCGCAAGAAGCTCAACGGCGCGATGATCGCGAGGCTCCAGGACTCTTCGACCCTCAACATCACCATCTCCGTCAAGGTCGAGGACACCATGGTCCCGGTGATTGGCGTCAGCCTCAACCGGCAGGTCGATAACATGGCCGTCGGATCGATCGAGTAAAGATTGCCGGATTAAAGTTCAAAGAGCCGGCTTGTCCGGCTCTTTTGCGTTTTAGCCAGGTGATTCAGTGCTATTCTGCCGCCACCAGCCGTCCGACGGGTTGGCGATTTCTATGCCCTTTACATCCGCATCCCGCAGCCATTCGGCAACCGTCCGCCCGGCAACGGTAAGATCGGGAGCAAAATCTGCGAGAGGCATCAGTACAAATCCGCGCTCTGTCATGCGCGGATGCGGAAGTTCCAGCATCGCAGACTGGTGCTGGGTATCCCCATAGGTCAGAATATCGATATCGATCGTCCGCGGGCCCCATCGCTCCAACCGCTCACGTTTCATCTGGCGCTCGATCGAAAGGCAGGCGTCAAGCAGGTCCTCGGGAGAGAGCAAGGTGCGCACCGCCGCACAGGCATTGAAAAACCACGCCTGATCGGTCTTCCCCCAGGGCGGCGTGCGGTAGAGTTTCGACACGGCCGTGACCGTGCAATCCGGCCGGGCATCGAGAAGGTTGAGCGCCCGCGCCATCGCAGCGGCGGGATCGCCGATATTGCCACCAAGGCCCAGTGTGGCGATCTGCCCGTCCATATCAGGCAAAATGCTCGACCGTCACTTCGACGTAATCCAGCACGCCTGGAACCGGTGCGTTCGGCTTGCGAATCGATATTTTCGCCCGGCGGATCTGCGGGAAAACCGAACAGAGCGTGGTTGCCACTTCCAGCGCCAAGGCCTCGATCAGGTAGCGGCGGCGCCCGGTGATGATCTTCTCGATCTCGGTGAAGGCAATGCCGTAATGCACTGTATCATTGATCGAATCTTCGACCAGCGCTGTTCCCTGCTCGACATCCAGTTCCGCATCGACGAAGAAGCGCTGCCCCAGGAATTCCTCCTCGTCATGGACGCCGTGGCGCGCAAAGAAGGCGCAGTTCTTCAGGGTGATCGTGTAGATCGCTTTCATGGTCGATTTTCCTTCCCAGGCAGTCCGGTCATGTTTCTTTTTGCGGCCAGCATAGCATCCGCCACCAGAAGCGCATCCCTGTTGATTGCGACATCGTGTACCCGGAAAACAGCAGCACCGGCCATTCTGAGGAGCGCCGTCGTTGCAGCCGTGGCGGTATCCCGATCCTGCGCCTCACGATTTGTAATGGTTCCGAGAAAACGTTTTCGCGAGGTGCCGGCCAACAGCGGCAGCCCGAAAGCGGACAACTCGTCAAAACGCGCCATCAACGCGACGTTCTCGTCGGTATCCTTGGCAAAGCCGAAGCCTGGATCGAGAACGATCCGCTGACGCTCCACCCCGGCCGCAGCGGCAATTTCCAGTGACCGCCCGAGGAAATGAAATTGATCGCGCACCACGTCGGTGAGCTTCTCGCGGTCGCGGCCCGTGTGCATGATGCACAGCCCCGCCCCGGTCGCGGCGGCAACATTGGCAAGATCGGGCTCGCGCTGCAGTCCGTGCACGTCGTTGATGATATGAGCGCCGGCAGCGATCGCGAGGCTTGCGGTCTCTGCCCGGTAGGTATCCACAGAAATGATCGCATCGGTCCGGCTGGCAAGCGCTGAGATCACCGGCAGCACACGGGCCTGCTCCTCACCGGCCGTTACCACGGCGGCGCCCGGACGGGTCGATTCACCGCCGATATCAATGATCTCGGCGCCATCTTCGATACAACGCAGCGCCTGCGAAACTGCCGAATCTGTTTCGGTGTAGCTGCCGCCATCGGAAAACGAATCCGGCGTCACGTTGATGATCGCCATCAACCGTCCCGTCGGACCAAGCGTCAATGTACGGCCATGTGCCAATGCCCATTCAAAAGGCTGGAAAGGATCGATCATGATGGTTTCATTCCCTTTCTTGCACCTGGCCAGTCACCCGGTAAGTCACCTTGCGGGCACTGGACGACACGGAGAGGCACACGCAAACCGGGTAGCCGCAAATATCCGAAATTCATTGGCTTTTCCGGTTTGCCGGGAGCTGTTGCCTATTTGCTGTTGCGCTTCGGCTGGCTATGCCCCAAGCTCTTGGGAAGTTCAACTGCCGAGACCTGTAAACATATGCCGACTGGCCGCATTTCATTCGCCGCGCTTTTGATAGCAAGCATCGTGGCGAGCACTTTTTCGACAGCCTACGCCGAAACCGTCGTGAACAAGAGCATCACGTATTTTTCGATCGGCGGCCGCACGGCGGAGGAGCTGGACAAGGCTCTGTCAGAAAACGGGCCGATGATGAAAAGCAGCGGCTCGCGCCATCCCGGCGCCACCAAGATCAAGTTCGGCGGCACGGTCACCTATGTGAAACACGGCAACCGCTGTGCCGTCGGCAGCGCAAAGGTCACGCTCAGCACCCGGTTGATCCTGCCGCGCTGGAAAAATCGCCGCAAGGCGAGCCGCGACCTCGGCCTCGTCTGGGATACGCTGTCGAGCGACATCAAGCGCCACGAGGAACGTCACGCCGAAATCGCCCGCAACCACGCGCGCAAGCTCGAAAGGGACTTCCTCGCGCTGAAACCCGAATCGGATTGCGAGCGCATGCAGGCCCGCGTCGCACGGCTGAGCGAAACGGCCATCCAGGACCATGATCGCGATCAGGCCCGTTTCGACAGGATGGAAGCCGCCAATTTTGACCGCCGGATGATCCGGCTGCTGCAGTACCGGCTTGATACGCTGACCAAGCGGTAAACACCGCGCTTATGGCAGAATCCGCAGCCCCAAACAATCCAACTGGTGCATCACGTGGCCTGCCCGAAGCTTGCGCGTCAACAGTATCTCATTGGTGATTTCTAGCGATACAACAACGCCGCAATATGAGGTACAGTGCAAGCATAGAATGAAGAACTGGCAAACAGACCGGCTTCATTCCAGCCCGGATTACTGAGTACGCATCCATACGGCGGCGCCAAATCCGGAGTATTGTTTCGTGCTTGACTGTCTCGTCCGGATTGATGTTCGACCGGCCGGAGCCATCATGCAGGTTGTGTTCTCCTGGCGTATCCTTATGCAGCAGATGTTCCCTCCCTCATCTGCATGCGATGCGCCCTCCTGGCCCTGCCCGTCGATCGCGACAGGCGGGGCTATTTTTGGGCAATCTCAATGGAGTTGGCCTCAACTCAGGCCTGGCGCTCGGGAACATGAACGACGAGCCCGTCAAGGCCGTCGCTCATCTTGATCTGACAGGACAGCCGCGAGGTCGGCTTCACGTCATAGGCGAAGTCGAGCATGTCTTCTTCCATCGCCTCCGGTGCGCCCACCCTCGCCGACCATTCGTCATCCACATAGACATGACAGGTGGCACAGGCACAGGCGCCGCCGCATTCGGCCTCGATGCCAGGCACCGAGTTGCGGACGGCGTTTTCCATGACGGTGGAACCAGCTTGAACCTCAAGATCGTGGCGCGTGCCGTCAAAGGCAATGATACTCAGTTTTGGCATTGTTTCTTCCGGATGCTTGTCGTTGTGTCGGCTTGCCGCAAGAACAAACGCGCCGCCCCGAAAAAGAGGCGGCGGCGGAACGCGGCGAATTCAGCCGATTTCTTCCAACAAATCCCATCGCCAGTCAACTCGGCCAGTCAACTCGCATGGATTTTGGCAAAGTCCGGCATCATCCGTGACCCTGTGTGACTGAGGCGTTTCACCGGCGGATGCCGATGGAAATTACCGGCAGAGTTTCAGGATAAACAGTTCGGCCTCAAGCACGGCCGCCCCGAGTGCGGCAAGATTGCCGGCATCCTGCGGAGCAGCCTCGACGGCGGCTGCAGTCTCGGCCACACCAAAAGCGCCAACCGCAAGAGCAGCGCCCCGCAGCCGGTGGGCAGTGGCCAGGCGGGCATCGGCGCTGTCGGACGACAGGTCTTTCATCAACTGCCGGGTCTGGCGGGCAAACATTTGCAGCACTTCGATTTCGAGAAGCTTGTCACCCATCGTCTGCGTTGCCAGATGCACGAGATCGATGGGCCTCGACGTGGAAGAGCAAGCGCCCCCGAAATTGTCGGGTGCTTCGAATGCGATCTTGAGAGCCGCCATGTGCCAATGTCCTTGTTGTGTTTTCTTCTGACGCACCGGCTCGCAACCGATCGTCCCGTTTTTTCCCGGTTCGCACTGCCATGACGCCCCGGACTGCCCGGATTTGTCTGGAAGTACCTGACCAGTCTATCTATTATACGGCTTCAAGATGGCGCGGACCGTGTGGTCCCGTGCCCTGCAAAGCCGCTATTTCCATCGTCTCTGGCACTGATTAAGCCGGAGCGGGGCTGCTATCTGATTAAAACGCGGCGCAATGAGGGCAGCTTTCGCTTGGCATGGTTAACGGCCATTAAACCGCCTGATTACAAGGGTTTTTGACCAAAACACCTCCAATTTTCATTAAGAACTTGTTAGGATTTTAACGAATGCCGGAGGGCCTTAATTGTAAGAAACCGGTGAATGTGTCACTACGGTACGTTGAGGGATAAGTTTATGTCTTTGGGTGTAAACGGTCCTGACGGAAAACTGTATTGAATGAAGCACCTACGGGTCTCAATGCGTTATCCGTCGGTGCGTGGTTGAAATGGGTGCATGTCAGGGTTCTGCGTAGATGTGATGCGCGTATCCTCATGTCACCGTCCGAGTTTCGGAGGTGTTCCCAATGCAGGCGGTGTTGCGGCGGATCCTTCTGGAAGGACAGTTTGGTAACGAGGCGTATCCGCATGGCGACAAATAAAAGCAATGAGTCGATCGACGACAAGGCATTTCAAGCGTTGGAAGACGCTCTGAAAATCGATTTTGACGAGCTTAAGTCTGCCCTCAACGACAAGATTTCCCTGGACCACCCGGGGGAAAAGGTGTCTGAGCCGAACAAGCAGGCACCTGTGCCCAACCAGGCGAAGACCTCCAACGCACAGCAGGAACAAGCCGCCAAGGCTGCCCGCGCCGCCGAAACCCAAAGGAGCCTGTCTCCCGAGCCCGCTCCCAAAGCCCCCTCGTTTGCCCCTGCAAACGACGATGGCCGCAAGACGCCGGCTGCGATCCTGCGATCGTTGGATGTCCGCTCCAGCCGTTCGGCGATGCGCATTGCCGCCGCCGTCTCGGCTCTGTGGATTGTCGGTGGCCTCGGTGTCGCCAATCTTCTTTACGGCCCGGAAATCTGGCAGATCCGCTCGCTTGCCGATCTGTCGGCCATGCCGGGCGCCATTGGCGTGGCGATTTTCATCATCCTGCCGGTGATGCTGTTCTTCTCGTTCGCCATCATGATTTCCCGCGCCCAGGAATTGCGTAGCGCCGCCCGCTCCATGGCAGAGGTCGCCCTGCGCCTCGCCGAACCGGAAACCGCCGCCTCCGAGCGCATCATGACCGTCGGCCAGGCGGTTCGCCGCGAAGTATCGGCGATGAACGAGGGCATCGAGCGGACGATCGCGCGTGCCACCGAACTCGAAACGCTGGTTCATTCCGAAGTCAACGCGCTGGAGCGCAGCTATAGCGACAACGAACTGCGTGTCCGTACGCTGGTCCAGGAACTCGGCCTTGAGCGCGAATCCATCGTTGGCCATGCCGAGCGCATCCGCTCGTCGATCTCTGGTGCCCATACCCAGCTCAAGGACGAACTGGCGATTGCCGGCGACGATATTTCCAACCGTATCGCCACATCCGGCGAGGCGTTTGCCTCGATGATCGAAACCCGCGCCGCCGCACTGATGGAGCGCTCCAACAGCGCCACCCAGACGATCGGCGCCATGCTGTCGACACGCACCGACGCCCTGGTCTCAGGCCTGACGACGGCGGGCGTTTCGCTCAGCAACGAATTCGATACCCGCCTCGACAATCTGAGCCAGACGCTGGCAAAGCGCGGCCAGCAGCTGCTCGGTCAGTTCGAGACCCGCGCCTCCTCGCTCGATGCCAATACCGAAAAGCTGAACGCAGCGCTCAACGAGCGCGCCCGCCAGCTCAACGAGACGCTAATTGCCCGCACACGCGATCTCAACGAGAGCCTGAACATCGGCCAGCAGGCTATCACCGGCGGCCTCGACGATATCCTCAACACGCTGAATGCCACGCTCGACGAAAAGGGCGCGAATTTCCGCCAGAGCCTGAAGTCCAGCGCCGACGACATGATCATGGACATCGACCTGCGCACCGGCTTTTTCGACGAAAAGCTGCAGACGACGGTGGGTCATCTGTCGACGGCCTTCGACAGCCGCTTCCATGAGTTCGCCACAGCCTTCGACAAGCGCGCAGGCATGCTCGATTCCAAGCTGATGGAAAGCCTGGCCCGCATCAACCAGTCGGTGACCGGCGGTGCCGACTCGATTGGCGGTATTCTTGACGGCGGTATCGAACGTTTCGAATCCGCGCTGTCGGATCAGTCGCTGACACTGGCGACGACGCTTGGCACCACGCAGGATTTCATCGAGCAGACCATCAGCGGCAAGACTGCCGAACTCAGCGACGCCATCGGCAACGCGCATGTCCGCATCGATAGCGTTCTACAGGAGCGCTCCGGCACCCTGATGGGCGCACTGACGGCGGCGCAGGATCGGCTTGAAACCGGCTTTGCCCACCGCGCAATCTCGCTTGAAACGGCCCTCACCGAGAGCCAGCAGCGGCTTGCCGAAACGCTTGATGCCCGCACCAGCGCGATTACGGCCAGCAATCAGCAGCTTGCTCAGAACTTGGATACGCACACCACCGGCTTTATCGACGGTCTGCAGGCAATCCACGGCCGAATCGAGGAAACCCTCACCAACCGTGCCGACGAGATCACCACATCGATCGCCGCCAGCCAGCTGCGTCTCGACAACACGCTTTCGGAACGGACCGTCGAACTCTCCGGCCTGCTCGCCGCAAGCTCGGAATCCATCGACAGCGCCTTTGAAGGTACGGCGGAACGGATCGATACGATCCTGTCGCAACGTACCGGTCACCTTGCAAACGTGCTCTCATCCTCGACGGCAGCGATCGACGGTGCATTCGATGGCACCGCAGAGCGGATCGATACGATCCTGTCGCAACGTACCGGTCACCTTGCAAACGTGCTGTCCTCATCGACCGCAGCGATCGACGGCGCGTTCGATGGTACCGCAGAACGCCTCGATACCATCCTGTCGCAGCGCACGGGCGCACTTGCAAACGTGCTGTCATCCTCAGCGGCAGCGATCGACGGTGCATTTGATGGCACCGCAGAACGTCTCGACACCATCCTGTCGCAGCGCACCGGTGCCCTTGTAAACGTGCTGTCCTCATCGACCGCAGCGATCGACGGCGCGTTCGATGGTACCGCAGAACGCCTCGATACCATCCTGGCGCACCGCACCGGCGCGCTCGCCAATGTGCTGACGTCCTCGGCCGGTGCAATCGAACAGGCCATCGGCGGCACCACCGAGCGCCTGGACAGCGTGATGTCCGAACGCAGCCGTGCCCTTGGCGAAACACTCTCGGCCCAGACCGCCACCCTCGACACGCTGCTCTCCGAACGCTCTGCTGAAATCGCCGGCACGATGTCTGCGCGTGCCACCGAAATGACGGAGACGCTCAGCAGCCACACTGAAGAAATTGCCGACAGCCTGTCCTATCGCGCCAGTGCGATTGCCGAAACGATGGCCGACCGGGTCGGTGACATCGAAAAGCAGCTTTCCGGCCGCGTTGCCGAAATCGCCGACAATCTCTCCGGCCGTGTCAGCGATATCGCCGGCACAATGACCAGCACATCGGCGGAGATTGCCAGCGCCCTTTCCGGCCACGCCTCCGAACTGGCCCTGGCCATGACAGGAAGGGCCTCCGATATCGAGCAGACCCTCTCTGGCCGTGCTGACCAGCTGGCGACATCGCTTGCATCCACACATGACCAGATCCGGGCAACGCTCGACGACCGGATCAACGCGATCAACGTCGCGGTTGCCAGCGGAACCGACCAGCTCTCCGACGTCTTGGCCGAACAGTCGATGTCGATTGCCACGACGCTGGCCACCAGTGCCAGCATGCTGGAAATGTCGCTAGACGAACGCCAGGCAGAACTCGGCAGCACCATCGACAAGAGCGCGCTTGCCCTTGAGCAACGCATGCTTGCCAGCACCAGCCACGTCGCCACCCAGCTTGGCGAAACCGCCGACCAGATCAGCCGCGCTGCCGACACCCTGACGCACCGGATGGACACGTCGCTCACCAACATCAACAGCAGCGTCGACGAGACCGGCGCACGCATTGAAAGCAGCCTCGGCGTACTGGAAGGCCGCATCCGCGAAAGCGTCGGCGGCGTCAGCGAATTCGTTGACAATGCAGGTCAGCGAATCGCCGATACCCTGTCGGCCAAGGTGTCCGAACTGGATCAGGTAAGCGACCGTGCAGCCGCGCGCATCGCAAACAGCCTTTCCGGCCATACCGGCGAAATCGACCGGATCGGCGGCGTTGCCGCAGCACGGATCGCCGAAACGCTGTCTGCGCACACGGCTGAATTCGATCAGATCAGCACGGCCGCTGCCGCGATGATTACCGACAGCCTGGCTGGCCGGACAGAAGAGATCGACCGCGTCGGCAATGCTGCCGCAGCGCGCATCGCCTCGACGCTCTCTGACCACACGGCAGAATTGGACCGCGTCAGCACCCTCGCCGCCGACCGGATTGCCGGCAGCCTGACCGGCCGCACCGAAGAGATCGACCGGATCAGTGGCGCAGCCGCAAGCCGCATCACCGAGACGCTCACCACCCACACCGCCGAACTTGACCGCGTTACGGCAGCTGCCGCGACACGGATCGAGGCCAGCATCGAAGGCGGCACAGGCCGCATCGAAGAGCGCCTCGGCACAATGGACCGTGCCCTTTCGATCGGCCTCGACAATGTCAGCCGCACGATCGAGAGCAAGGCCGCAGGCCTCGTCACCAATCTGCGCGGCGCTGTCGGCGAAGCGGCCCAGGGCATCGACGCGGAAGCATTGCGTTCTGCCGAACTGTTGGCCAAGGCTGGCGGCGATTTCGCCCAGGCGATGGCTGCGAGACAGGCCGATTTCCAGTCGGCTGTAGAACAGACGGCCGCGACCGCAGCAATGCGCAGCGCCGAACTGGCCCGTTCCGTCGGTGAAGCATCCGATGGCGCAGCCGCCCGGATTGCCCAGACACAGTCGCGCGTTGCCGAACAGGCGTCGTCGCTGAGCCAGAGCCTCACGGATGTCGAGAAGGCCCTGGAAGCGCGTGGCAACACCATCCGCACCACCCTCGACGACAGCACCCGCGAGCTCAACTCGATGCTGGCCGGCCGCTCCGCCGAGCTGTCACGCATTATCGACGAGCAGGCCCGCCCGATCATCGATCAGTATGCCGCAACAGGCAAGGAAGCAGCCGACCGGATCAGTGAAGTGGCTCAGCAGAGTGCAGAGCGCCTGCGCGCCGAAAATGCCACCCTGCTTGACAGCCTGAGCGCACGCACCGGCGAAACGCTGAATGCGATCTCAAGCCGCGCCGAAGAGACGGCCAAGGCCATGAAGATGGTCGAGAACCGTCTGCAGTCGACGGCGATGGGCCTGATCGACCAGTTGGCCGCAAGCAACAGCTCGATTGCCGGCGTCATCGAACAGGCCAGCACCAATCTCGGTGCCATGGACGAACAGCTGGAATCGACAACCGCACGCTTCTCCGAATCCGCCACCCGCGCCTCCGACATGCTGTCCACCTCAACCCGTCTTCTCGAAGGCAAGGTCGACAAGCTGGCGGATATTTCCGGCTCGACCCTGTCGCAGATCGGCGGCATCGTCGGGCGCTTCGAGGATCATTCCAAGGTTCTCGGCCAGGCGTCCGATCTCCTGGCCGCCGCCCAGTCCAATCTGGTCAGCACGCTGGAAGAACGCCAGGACGCCCTGCGGACACTTTCCATCGGCCTCGTCAGCCGGTCCGAAGAAATTGAAAAGACCATGCATGCTCTTGAAGGCTTCGTCGATGGCGCCTTCCAGCGTGCAGAAGACCGCTCGGCCCAGGTCGCAGGCAATCTGCGTTCCGGCATCCAGTCGTCCTTCAGCGATGTCGGCCGCATTCTGAGCGAAGCCGAACAACGCGCCGCATCGGCCGCCGAAGCCATGCGCAATGCGGTCGTCAAAGCCGGCGACGAAGCCAGCATGTCGGTCGAATCGGTGTTCGTGCGGGCCGAAGAACGCTCCAACGAGATCGCCAGCAACCTGCGTGCCGGCGTCCAGTCATCCTTCGCCAACGTCAGCAAGACCCTGTCGGAAGCTGAAGCCCGTGCCGCATCGGCCAGCGAAGCCATGCGCGCCGCCGTCACCAAGGCCGGTGAAGACGCAAGCCTCTCGGTCGAAGGCGCCTTCGTCCGCGCCGAGGAACGTTCCAAGGAAGTCGCTTCCCGCCTGCGCGGCAGCGTCGGCGCATCGCTGTCGGACATCGATCGCCTGATGACCGAAACCAGCAAGAAATCGGACGGTGCAGCCGAACACATGGGCTCGGCTATCCGCCAGGCCGTCGAAGAGGCGGTCAGCCGCTTCAGCGGCGCCACCGACGAAATCCGCCGCTCGGCTCACGAGATCCGCAAGGAACTCGACATGACCCGCGAAGAGCTGAAGCGCGGCGCCTTCGACCTGCCGGAAGAAGCCAAGGAAAACGCCTCGGTCATGCGCCGTGCGGTCGCCGAACAGATCAAGGCCTTGCAGGAGCTTTCCGACATCATCGGCAAGTCGTCAGGCCAGCTCGAGATCTCCCAGCCGGTCGTCCGTCAACAGACCGCAGCACAGCAGGCAGTCCAGCAGGCTGTAGCGCCCGCCCCGGTCCGCGCCGTCGCCCACCAGCCGGTTGCCGAGCAACGCCGCCCAGAGCCAGAGACGGCCCTTCGCGGTAGCCTCGGCATCGAGCAGCCGCGTCCCCTCGTCCAACAGCCAGCCGTCCAACAGCCGGTTGGCCGCCAGCCGGAGCCGCAGGCAGCAACCCGCCAGCGTGCCGAAGAAGGCAGCGGATGGATGCGTGACCTGCTGCGTGGAGCCTCGCGCGACGAAGAACCGGCAACTGCCGCACCGGTCCAGCAGCGTGCCGCCGAAGCACAGCCAACTCCTGCGGCCCGCAACGGCGACACCCGCAACCCGCGCCACGTGATGGAATCGCTGAACTCGCTGTCGGTCGATATCGCGCGCGCCATCGACCACGATGCCTCGGTAGACCTGTGGCGCCGTTACCAACGCGGCGAGCGCGACGTGTTCACCCGCCGCCTCTATACGCTGAAAGGCCAGCAGACCTTCGACGAGATCAAGCGCAAGTATGATCGCGAACCGGAATTCCGCACCGCCGTCGATCGCTACATCGCCGACTTCGAAAAGCTGCTCGGCGACGTCGCCCGCAATGACCGCGACAAGGTCATGACGCAGACCTACCTGACGTCGGATACCGGTAAGGTCTATACGATGCTGGCACATGCGGCTGGACGGTTCAGCTAAACTCAAGTCAAACTGCACAACTTAAAAATGGCTCCATCGGAAACGATGGAGCCATTTTCGTTTGCAACGAAGTCAGCTGGATTTGCTGAACCTAAAGTTCGAAACATTGACAAGGGTCTCCGACCAGATACTATACCCCCATAGACCCCTCTTGCGCGAGTGAGGCAGCATGGTTCCCCAGGTAAAAATTTCTGATATTGCCATTTGGATCAAACATATCGAAAGCCCCCAACTTCAGGCGCGATTAAAGGCTTTACCGGAGGAAGAGTTTATCAATCTGGAAACGGACGGCATTGTCGGCCGATGGGTTCGAATGAAGACGGGAAAAGACGGTCGGCCGACAGAAGGCATCCGTCCAGACGGTAACATGAAAAAGGTTTGGAGCGATTGGTATAGAAACAGGAGAGGCGAGCTGATTTCCATTCGTGAGGTTCAGCTCGCAGACGATTATCTGATCAACGTCTCGAAGCTATTTGTCGAATGGGACAGCCCTGAGGACGAGGAAGCATTTCGTGATCTGTGAAAGATACGAAACCATTGTCGTCCCCTTTCCCTTCTCCGACATTCCCGTTTTAAAGCGGCGCCCGGCAGTTGTCCTTTCCGGAAGGAAATTTAACGACACCAACGACTCGACCGTGGTTGCCATGATTACCACGGCCAAGGCGACATCATGGCCCAGCGATGTCGTCCTCACGGATTTGTCGCCCGCACATCTTCCGCAGCCTTGCCTCGTCAGGTGGCGTCTGGCTACCATCCCGAACACCCTTATTCTCAGAAGACTTGGAGCACTATCTGCCATTGATAGGCTTGCTTGCGAGCGCGAGTTCGCCAACATTTTGATCTAACTCAGACATCGTTTAGATATGAGCAACAAAAAAGGCGGCCACATGGGCCGCCTTTTGTCATTTCAAAGCTTGAGGAAACCTCAATGCTCCTTGTTGGCGTAAACCGACTTCTTCGTCAGGTAGATCAGGCCGGTGAAGATCAACAGGAAGATCATCACCATGAAGCCGGTGCGCTTGCGCGCTTCCAGATGCGGCTCGGCGGCCCACATCAGGAACGCGGAGATGTCGCGCGAATACTGCTCGACCGTCTGCGGCGAACCGTCGTCATAGGTCACCTGATCGTCGGAGACCGGCTTTGCCATGGCCAGAGCCGCAGCGTTGGCGAAGTACGGGTTGTAGTGTGTGCCTGCCGAAATCTCGACACCCTTCGGCGGTTCCTGGTAGCCGGTCAGCAGCGCGTGAATGTAATCCGGGCCACCTTCCTGATACTGGGTGAACATGTCGAAGATGAAGGTCGGGAAGCCGCGCTCGATACCGCGTGCCTTGGCGATCAGCGAGAAGTCCGGCGGTGCAGCACCATTGTTGGCGGCAGCAGCAGCCTCGGCGTTCGGGAACGGCGACGGGAAATGATCCGAAGGCACGGCCTTGCGGGTGTACATTTCGCCTTCGGCGTTCGGGCCGTCCTGAACTTCATAATTGGCCGCGAAGGTTTTCACCTGTGCTTCCGAGTAGCCGAGGTCTTCCAGGGTGCGGAACGACACAAGGCTCATCGAGTGGCAGGCGGAACAGACTTCGGTATAGACCTTCAGGCCGCGCTGCAGCTGGCCCTTGTCATAGTGGCCGAACGGTCCGGCAAACGACCATTTTTCCTGTTCCGGCTTGTGGATCGGGAAGTGGGGCGTACCGCCGCCATGTTCTTCCTCGGCGGCAGCACCGGCAGGCTTGGCTTCGCCGGTCTCAGCGGCGAACACCATGCCTGCACCAAGTCCGGCGACGACTGCGAGCGAAAGAATGCCTGTAACAAGCTTTTTCATTGTTTTGGGTTCCTTGATCTTCGCAGACATTACGCAGCAACAGGCTTTTTCGCTGCCCGTTTTTCCAGAACCGCTTCGGTAATGGAATTTGGGATGCGTTTCGGCGTTTCGATCAGGCCGAGAACCGGCATGATGACGAGGAAGAAACCGAAATAGTAGAGAGTGCCGAGCTGGGAATAGCCGACGTAGTTACCCTTCAGGTCGCCGGAGAAAATCAGCCCCAGCAACCCGGTGCCTTCGGCAGGGCGCGAGCCCAGCCAGCCGAGCAGGATGGCATTGACCACGAAGAGCCAAAAGAACAGCTTGTACCAGGGACGATAAACGGCCGAGCGAACCTTCGACGTATCGAGCCAGGGCAGAAAGAACAGGACGATGATCGCACCGAACATCACCAGAACGCCGCCGAGCTTGGAGTCAATCGGGCCGACATTGAAGGTGATGGCGCGCAGCATCGCGTAGAACGGCAGGTAGTACCATTCAGGAACGATGTGAGCCGGGGTCTTCAGCGCATTGGCAGGAATGTAGTTGTCCGGGTGGCCGAGGAAGTTCGGCATGTAAAAGACGAACCATGCGTAGACCAGCAGGAACACCGATACACCAAGCGCGTCCTTGAGGGTGGCGAAGGGGGTAAAGGCAACCGTATCCGTCTTGGTCTTGACTTCGACGCCGGTCGGGTTCGTCTGGCCGACGACATGCAGCGCCCAGATATGCAGGACAACGACGCCGGCAATCATGAACGGCAGTAGGTAATGCAGCGCGAAGAACCGGTTGAGCGTCGGATTATCGACGGCAAAGCCACCCAGCAGGAACTGCTGGATCCAGTCGCCGACCACGGGGAAGGCGGTGAAGAAACCGGTGATAACGGTTGCGCCCCAGAAGGACATCTGACCCCAAGGAAGAACATAGCCCATGAAGCCGGCAGCCATCATCAGAAGGTAGATGACAACGCCGAGTATCCAGAGGATTTCGCGCGGTGCCTTGTACGAGCCGTAGTAGAGACCACGGCCGATATGCAGGTAGACGGCGATGAAGAAGAACGACGCACCGTTGGCATGCATGTAGCGCAGGAGCCAACCCTGGTTGACGTCGCGCATGATCTTTTCGACAGAATTGAAGGCGACTGTCGTTTCTGCAGCATAGTGCATGGCCAGAACGACGCCGGTCAGGATCTGGATGATCAGCATGACCGAAAGCATGGCGCCGAATGTGTAGGCGTAGTTCAGATTGCGCGGAACCGGATAGGAAACGAAGCTGTCATGCACGAGCCGCGGCAGCGGCAGGCGCGAATCCACCCATTTCTCGAGACCGGACGTCGGCATATAGGTTGAATGATCACCACTCATAATCAGTATTCCCCTCAACCGATCTTGATGACTGTGTCGGTAGCGAACGCAAAGGTCGGTACGGCGAGGTTCTGTGGTGCCGGGCCCTTACGAATACGGCCAGCCGTATCGTAGTGAGAGCCGTGGCACGGACAGAACCAGCCGCCAAAATCGCCAGCCTGGCCGAGCGGAACGCAACCGAGATGCGTGCAGGAGCCGATCATGACGATCCAGTTTTCTTTTTCCTTGCCGGCGGAGCGATCAAGGTCTGTCGCAGTCGCATCGGCTGGAAGGTTGGCGTTGCGCGCAACCGGGTCTTTCAGGTCAGCCAGCGCAACAGCGTTGGCTTCCTCGACTTCCTTGTCGGTACGGTTGCGGATGAACACCGGCTTGCCGCGCCATTTTACTGTCAGCGACATGCCCGGCTGCAGGCTTGCAACATCGACTTCGATCGAAGCCAGCGCCAGCGTCGAGGCATCAGGCCGCATCTGGTCGATGAATGGCCATGCTACGGCTGCTGCGCCGACTGCGCCTGCCATCCCAGTCGTCAAATACAGGAAATCGCGGCGAGTGGGCTCGCCCGAGGTTTCGCTTGATATCTCGTGTTCGCTCACGGCTGAACCATCCTTTCACGCAATGTTTTGCGGAAACCGCACTGTCCCCGGCGTCGATCCGCGCCCCGTGCTGACACTTGAGCGAAAGAACAGCGCCAAATCAATAAGCCTCTATGCACGATTCGAAGAAAACTTTCGCCCTCCCGCGTCATACATCAAAACCGGGCGAACCCCACACGTATCAGAAACGGCAGATTCCCCGGCATTCCGGCGCGTTCTATGCTTGATCGCTGGGGATGTCTAGCCTTGAGCGCAAGAGGTGAGCCACAATGTCGCGGGAAAACCGAAGCCAATGTTCGCAAACCGATTTTTGCCGTCCGGCGCGGTCAAAACAAGGCTTTTCCACGCCCGTGGATAGCGGCTTGGTGCGCTATTCGGCCGCAGCTTCGCGGGCGAGAAATCCACCGGACTGGCGCAGCCAGAGATCGGCATAGAGACCGCCGGCTGATATCAGCTGGTCATGGGTTCCATCTTCGACAATCCGGCCCTGATCCATGACGATCAGACGGTCGAGCGCTGCGATGGTGGAGAGCCGGTGGGCGATGGCAAGCACGGTTTTTCCACGCATCAGCCTATCGAGATTGGACTGGATGGCAGCCTCGACTTCCGAATCAAGCGCCGAGGTCGCTTCGTCGAGCACGAGGATCGGCGCATCCTTCAGCATCACCCGCGCAATCGCCACCCGCTGACGCTGTCCGCCCGACAGCTTGACGCCACGCTCGCCGACATGCGCGTCAAATCCCTTGCGTCCGCGCTGATCCTGCAGGTTCTCGATGAAATCCAGCGCTTCGGCTTTTTCCGCCGCTTCGCGCAAGCCGTCTTCATCCGCATCCGGCCGGCCAAACAGGATGTTGTCGCGGATCGACCGGTGCAGCAGCGATGTATCCTGGCTGACAACGCCGATCTGCATGCGCAACGATTCCTGGCGCACCGTCGAAATGTCCTGCCCGTCGATCAGAATGCGGCCGGCTTCAAGATCGTAGAAGCGCAGCAGCAGATTGACGAGCGTCGTCTTGCCTGCGCCTGAGCGGCCGACAATGCCGATTTTTTCACCCGGCCTGACCACCAGAGACAGGTTGTCGATGACGCCCTGCCCCTTGCCATAGTGGAAGTGGATGTTTTCAAAACGGATCGCCGGGCTGTTGACGACGAGGCTTTGCGCATCCGGCCGGTCGACAAGCTGCACCGGCTGCGAAATCATCTCGGCGGCATTCTGGATCGTGCCGATATTACGCATGATGCCGTTGAACTGCACCATCATCCGGCTCAAGAGAAAATTCAGCCGCAGGATCAGCGCCATCGTAAACGCCACCGCACCCGAACTGATCGCGCCCGAAAGCCAGAGATTGACGCTGAGCCCCGCCATGGTGACGATCATGATGCCCGACAGAAACGCCATCGACGCACGCACGCCGGTGATGAACCGGGTAAAGCGGATGATGCTGTCCTGGAAGATATCGAAACCCTGCCGCATGTAGCGGTCGTTTTCCTCATCGCGCGCAAACAGTTTGAGCGTCTGCATATTGCTGTAGGCATCGACCATGCGGCCGCTGAGCATCGACGACGCTTCCGCCGTTTCCCTCGAATGCTTGCGGATGCGCGGAACGAAATAACGCGCCAGGAAGGCAAAGCCGATCAGCCAGAGAAGAACGACAACGGCAAGCGACAGATCGAGCTGGCCGACCAGCACCAATGTCGAGACCGAGTAGATGCCGACGAACCAGACGCTTTCCATCAGCGAGGTCACGACATCGCCGACCGCCTGCCCGCCCGACCAGACCTTGGTGACGATGCGGCCAGAAAAATCATTTTGGAAGAAGGACAAAGACTGGCGCGAGACATGCAGGTAGGACTGCCAGCGGACAAGATTGTAGAATCCGGGCGTGATCACCTGCTGATCGACCAGCGCCATCACCAGCGACACCACAAAGCGGATGATGCCGATCAGGACCAGCATGCCGAACAGCTCGGCGCCGTGGGCTGCAAGCAGCCCGCTCCAGCCGTCGCTGGGTTTGACCGTTGCAAGAATATCGACGACGCGGCCGACGAACCAGAACAGCGTCGCCTCGATCGCCGCCGTCAGGCCGCCGAGAACAAGCATGGCGATGAACGGCGCCTTGGCCTGGCGGATGTAAAACCAGACGTAAGGGATCAGCCGTTCGGGCGGCTGCAACCCGTCGCGAACAGCGAAAGGCTGTATCCAGTTTTCGAAGTAGGCGAACAGGGCGCGCAAGAGCATATGTACGATATAGGCGGATTCGCGCGCGCGGCAATCGGCAATCAACCGCGAATGCCGATGATCTCGATTACAAATCCGTCATGTTTTCCAAGGGACGCTTTCAGATTCAGTTTTCAGTCGTCGTCGTGGTCGGTGGAAGGATAAAGGCAAAAGCCGACTTCGTAGCCGAGTGCCGAAACCAGCGCCATGGTCGAGGGTTTGAGGCCAAGGCTCAAGGCCGTCATCGTCGCACTGTCAAAATGAACTGCAATGCGGATGCCATGACCATGGCCAAGGCCCCTCAGCGCCGAAAGCTGCGCCGCATAGGCATCGACATGCCGAGCCACGAAGGTACTAGCATCCGGTTCATCGACCGCCAGCTGCGGCGGCTCGGCCAGGAAACCGCCATTCTTTCCACAGCGGCATTTCCAGTCCGGATTGGCAGTGGTGAAGACATCGAAGGCCTGCGTGCGCTCACCCTTGATCAGGATGTCGAATTCAAAACCGATATCGCTCACGTTGATCGTCCCGGGAGATAACATGCAATGCTTGGAGGCGGCCTATTCGGCCGCCGCCTCCTTTTGGTTTGCTGCATTATCGCCATCATCGGCGATGAAACCGCCGGACTGTCTCGACCAGAGGTCGGAATACAGGCCACTGCGGCTGATCAGCTCGGCATGGCTGCCGGTCTCGATGATCTTGCCAGCTTCGAGAATGACCAGCCGGTCCATCTCCGTCAGCGTCGACAGGCGGTGGGCAATCGCAATCACCGTCTTGCCCTTCATCAGGGCAAACAGGTTTTCCTGGATCGCGGCTTCCACTTCCGAATCGAGCGCCGAGGTCGCCTCGTCGAGGATCAGGATCGGCGCGTCCTTCAGGAAGACACGGGCAATCGCGATCCGCTGGCGCTGGCCGCCGGAGAGTTTGACGCCCCGCTCGCCGACCTGCGCATCGAGCCCCTTGCGGCCCTGGTTATCCTCGAGCAACTCGATGAAGTCCCAGGCATTGGCCCGCTTGGCGGCAGCGATAATGTCGGCATCGTCAGCCTCGGGGTGACCATAGGCGATGTTGTCGCGGATCGAGCGGTGCAGCAGGGACGTATCCTGCGTTACCACGCCGATCTGTGCGCGCAGGCTGTTCTGCGTTGCCGCAGAAATGTCCTGCCCGTCGATCCGGATCGTGCCCGATTCGAGATCGTAGAAGCGCAACAGCACGTTCATCAGCGTCGTCTTGCCGGCACCCGAGCGTCCGACCAGGCCGATCTTCTCGCCCGGCTTGATGTCGAGCGAGAGGTTTTCGATCACGCCCTTGTTCTTGCCGTAGTGGAAGCCGATGTTTTCGAACGCGATGGCACCCTGCGGCGCCTTCAGCACCTTGGCATCGTGATTGTCGACGATGTCATGTGCCTTGGTCATCATGCTCATGCCGTCATAGACGGTGCCGATGTTTTCAAACAGCGCCGAGACTTCCCACATGATCCACTGCGACATGCCGTTGATACGCATGGCGAGCGACACGGCAATGGCAATCGAACCGACCGACATGCCGCTGGTCATCCAGAAATAGATGCCGAGCGCCGAGATCGCAAACAGCGCGATGCAGTTGTTGGTGTAGACGAGCACATGGAACAGCGTCACCTTGCGCATCTGCCGGTGCACGGTCTGCAGGAACGCATCCATGCTTTCCTTGGCATACACCTCCTCGCGGCCGGCATGCGAAAACAGCTTGACGGTGGCGATGTTGGTATAGCTGTCGACGACGCGGCCGGTCATCATCGAGCGCGCATCCGCCTGATCCTTGGAGATCTTGCGCAGGCGCGGCACGAAATATGTGACGATGCAGACATAGATGATGATCCAGACGATCAGCGGCGCGAGCAGCCGCCAGTCGGCCGCAGCGACCACCACCAGCATCGAGATGAAATAGGCGACGACGTAAACGAAGACGTCGAGGATTTTCATCACCGTTTCGCGCACGGCAAGCGAGGTCTGCATCACCTTGGTGGCGACACGGCCGGCAAACTCGTTGGCGAAAAAGGTCATGCCCTGCCGCAGCAGATAGCGATGCATCTGCCAGCGTGCAATCATCGGATAATTGCCAAGCAACACCTGGTGCATGATGATCGAATCGATGGCGACGACTGTCGGCAGACCGATTAGAATGAGCGCGCCCATCCAGATCAGTTTGGTGCCTTCGCTTTGCAGGAACGTGTCCTGCTTGGCCGAAGACAGCCAATCGACGACATTGCCGAGGAACTGAAACAGTGCCACTTCGCCGATCGCGATCAGCATGGTGCAGATCGACATGGTTAACAGCCAGGGGGCCGCCGGCTTGGTATAGTGCCAGCAGAACGCAAACAGACCCTGCGGCGGAACCGTGGGTTCCTCGACGGGATAGGCATTAAGGCGGGATTCAAACCAGCCGAACATGATAGGCTCCTTCAGGAATCCAGTGAAGGAAGGCGGGGAAGCCCCGCATTCATCGATCAGACATTAAAAACCGGAAAACAACTCAATCTTGCACACGAAACGTGTTCGTCCGGAAAGCGGGCGGTCGTGCGCAATGGTGCCAAAAAAGGAAAAGCGCGAAACCGGTCAGCCCAAGAGGACTGGAGGCACAGCCTGGAGGCTGGTGATCATTCGAATACCCATGTAAGCCTCCTGTGGTTCGCGTTGCAGATGCTCCAGACATAGATTGATTTGTGCCGGTACGCCAGATTGCCGATGGCGTTTTTTTCATCATTTTTGTCTCAGCCAGGATTCTGTTGCCATTACGGCACAGATTGATTACGGCCATTGATTAACCCCATAAGACTTGTTGATATGTCGTCCCATTCACTCCGCATCGCCCTCTACCAGCCCGATATTCCCGGTAACACAGGGACGATCCTTCGCCTTGCCGCGTGCCTGGGTCTTGCCGTCGACATCATCGAGCCGGCGGGCTTCGACCTGTCGGACAAGAACCTCAAGCGCGCCGGCATGGACTACATCGCCTCGGTCACGCTGACGCGGCACGTCAACTGGGAGCGTTTCGAGGAGGTCCGGCTTGCCGAGGGGCGCCGGTTGGTGCTGGCCTCCACCAAGGCCGCCGAGCCCTACACGCGCTTTTCGTTCCAGCGGAATGATACCCTGCTTTTCGGCCGCGAAAGCGCCGGCGTGCCGGACCACGTCCATGACAAGGCCGACGGGCGCATTATCGTCCCGATGGTCGAGGGACAACGGTCGCTGAACGTTGCGATGTCGGTGGCGATGATCGCCGGCGAGGCGATCCGGCAGGTCAACGGCTAAACCTGCCGGCCAGCCTTATGCCGCGACCCCGCCATAGGCATTTTCGGCCCGGGCAGCCTTCAGCGCCCTCGCCCACCATTTCAACCGCCGCAACATCACTATCAGTCCAGCCTTGGCTTCCGCCGCTTTGAAGGGATTGCCGGCCGCATCGAACTGCGCCCAGACATTGGCAAAACTGACGGTATCGCGGATCGTCACGGTGTGCAGCTCGGCAAAGACCTGGCGCAACTGCTCGACGGCCCGCAATCCGCCCGAGACGCCGCCATAGGAGATGAAACCAACCGGCTTTGCGTGCCAAGGCTCATAGCAACTGTCGATCAGCTCCTTGAGCGGAGCCGGATAGCCATGATTGTATTCCGGTGTGACAATGATGAACGCATCGGCCTCGGCGATCTTTTCCTCAAGCGCTTCGGCGTTCAAAGTCGCATCACCGGTTCCTGCCTTGAGCTCAAGAGGGTCGATGAGCGTAATGCGAAAACCGCTTTCGGCCCACAACTCCGTCAAGGCCCAGTTGACGACCGTGTCGCAGAAGCGGCCTTGCCGTGCACTGCCATAGACGACGGCGATGGTCATTTTCTCATTCATGTCTGCAAAAGCTCCGTTGTCGATACGATGGAGCTCATGGTATAAAACCTCAACTAAAGTTGAGGTCAATAGACATGCCAGAAAAATATCGAACCGATCTGCCACGCCGCGAACTGACCGTCGGAGAGGTCGCCACGCGTAGCGGCGTTGCGGTATCGACACTGCATTTCTACGAGACAAAAGGCCTGATCAAGAGCATGCGCAGCCGCGGCAACCAGCGCCGCTATCCCCGCAGCGTTTTGCGCCGCATCGCCGTCATCAAGATTGCCCAGCGCACGGGAATTCCGCTCGCCGACATTCATAAGGAACTCTCCGCCCTGCCAAACGACCGGCAATTGCTGGCGAGCGACTGGGCGCATCTGTCGGAGCACTGGAAGACCGATCTGAACGAGCGCATCACCAAGCTCACCGCCTTGCGCGACCAGTTGACGTCCTGCATCGGCTGCGGCTGCCTTTCCATGCGTGACTGTCCGCTACGCAATCCATACGACGAGCTGTCGGAAAAGGGCGCAGGAGCGTATCTGATCGAGCATGCCGGTGAGGAACAGGACTGAGGCACCGACTGTAGAAGGTCAGCAATGTGAGGCATCAATCCGCGCTGGGCAGACGCCGCATGGTGAATTCGATCTGGTCGCCATCAAGTTGGCGCCAGCTCTCCACTTCGGTCCAATAGGCCGCTTTCGGCCAAGCATCGAACCATTCCTGCGCCTTCTGGCGCGCATCGGTGCGATCAAGCCGAAATGTCTCGCGCACGAACAGCCCGTCATTGCGTTGCGGGTTGCCGTTTCGGTGCCGGGCGATCTGACGTTTCAGGCCGTCAAGCGGCGGCCCTGCCGGGATTCTTGCCATGAGCTCACCTTTCGCCAGTCGAGCCTCTTGCATAGAAGATAAGGAGATATTCCTTATTTTGCGAGTCGGAATCTCCGCATAGACATCTGCGGCAGACTGACCGCCTGAAGCCTGCACAGTTGCAGCTGTGGCAAAAATATGAACTGTCGGCCAATATGCGAATCGGCGTTCTTCTTGCCGCTTGAGGCCACGCCAAACAGGATTACTTTTCATGGAACGACCCAACCTGCCGCAGGGATTGCCCGCAGATATCGAAGACAAGAAGGCCAGAGCCACAGCCTGGTTTCAATCCTTGCGGGACAGCATTTGCACCGCGTTCGAAACCATCGAGGATGAACTGGCAGGCCCGTTGTCGGACCGCGAGCCAGGGCGTTTTATCGGCAAGGACTGGTTGCGCGACAAGGGAGCCGGCGGCGGCGGGCGAATGTCAATGATGGACGGCCGCGTCTTCGAAAAAGTCGGCGTTCATACATCGACAGTCTACGGCGAATTCTCGCCGGAATTCCGCAGCCAGATTCCAGGTGCGGAAGAAGACCCGACCTTCTGGGCGTCCGGCATCTCGCTGATCGCTCATCCGGTCAATCCGAACGTTCCCGCCGTGCACATGAACACGCGCATGGTCGTCACCACCAGCCACTGGTTCGGCGGCGGCGCAGACCTCACACCCGTACTCGATAGCCGCCGCACACAGGCCGACCCGGATACGATGCTGTTTCACAAAGGCATGGAGATCGCCTGCAAGCGGCATCCGGTTGCCGATCACGCCCGCTTCAAGCAATGGTGCGATGAGTATTTCTTCCTTAAGCACCGCAACGAACCGCGGGGCACCGGCGGTATCTTTTACGACTGGTTGCATTCCGATGCGGAGAAAGGCGGCTGGGAAGCCGACTTCGCGTTCACCCAGGATGTCGGCAAGGCTTTTAGCCTGATCTACCCGAAGATCGTGCGCGCCAATTTCAACAAGCCCTGGAGCGAGGAAGACCGCGACGAGCAGCTGGTTCGCCGTGGCCGCTACGTCGAATTCAATCTGTTGTACGATCGCGGCACAATCTTCGGCTTGAAAACCGGCGGCAACGTCGATTCGATCCTGTCATCGCTGCCACCCGTGGTCCGCTGGCCTTAAAGCCGGATTGCACGAACGAAAAATCCGGCCGTTTGCGCGGTCGGATTTTTGTTGTCTGAAGGATGCGTATCAGTCGCAGATCTTGATGCGGCGGATATGCAGGTTGCCCCACCGGTCCCAGCGCTTCACCTTCTTGATGTAGCAGGATGGCTCATAATAGCCGCCGCCGTAATAGTCGCCGCCATAGTAGCCGGTGTTGTAGAAGCCGATCGAAAACCCGCCATGGTGACGGCCGTGATGGCCATGTCCGCCGGCCTGCGACGGAGCGGCAAACGAAACGGCGGCAATGACTGCGACGGCGGCAGAAATGATGAGCTTGCGCATGTTGATGTTCCCTCTGTTGGTTCCTGACGAGTTCGTCTCATCCAGTGACCCAACACTCTCACGCGCCACTTATCCGCGCTGTTTCGAATGGAACAGGTCCGAACAAAAGCGTCTCGACCGCGTTATCTGCGAATAACCGTATAGGAGAACTGAGCCATGGTTTTCAAAGAGCGAACATTTTACGGCAAAACCCCCGAGGAGCTTTTCGAGGGAGATCATGCGGACCTGGAAACGCGGGTCGCGAACTGCCTGGCCACGGTGGACGGGCTCGACGCCTCGGATGTGTCCGTGGTCTCGAAGGGAAATACGGTCGTACTGAGCGGCACGGTCGCCACCATTGAAGAGGCGGAGCGTGCGGAAGAAGCGGCAAACACCGTCGAAGGTGTCGCCGAAGTCGTCAACCGGATCGCGGTTTCCTGATCAGATCGCCTTGAGGGTCCAGCGGACGATTTCGCCTGCAACCTCTGCAAACGCACCATCAAGGGCTGCGACGAACGCCGCCGCCCCGTTGCCACGCACGGGAAAGGTCGCGCGAAAAGCATTCTGCGCGCCGACAGTGCCGTTGCGGTCATTGAGGATCTTGGCAAAGATCTCCACGACGGCCGTATCTGAACCTTCGGTCGATATTTCGAATGACCTGATTTCGGTGATCACCTGATAGTCAATAGCAAGCCCCTCGCCCGGCTTGCCGACGCCACCGATCTTGCCCGTATTCTCGAAGGCTTGCACCAGTTTTGCCTGCACCATCTTCGGCAGACGGTCGCTCCATTGCGACTTTGCCAGATACTGGATTTCCGAACCCGACAACCTGATCACCACCTGATCGCTATCAAGCGCTTTCAGCGCAGTCGGCTCGGGAACGAGTATCTGTTTCTTGCTCGAAGACGGACCTTCAATGACAGGCGAAGCAGACAGGCTATAGGTGTCATTGTTGGCCTTGCCGGCGCAAGCAGACAGCGCGGCGATGATAAGAAATGCAGAACAGGCCCGGATCAAACCTGCCTTCCGACCAAACGACGCACCAGGAAAATTCATTTCAAACACTATCCTTCGCCAATCAGCAGCAACGTAGAGGCTGACCCGGTCAAAACAAGCCAAAAAAGCAGTCACGCCGGCGCAGGCACGGCAAAAATCCGCCAAGGCTTGCAGCCTTGCCACGCAAACGTCACGCCTGGGGAAGCAATACCCGATTCGTCAGCATCAGCAGCGGCAATTTCGAATATAAATCACCGCCCGGTACTATCGGCTCAGCGGCGTGTGCGTCCGTCATACTGCTTCACCGTTTCGCCACCGAACAGCAACCGCTGCGGATCCTTGTCGAAGGTCGAGATCGTCGTATCGAGCGTGTTGACTGTCCGGCGCGTATCGCTGACCAGGGCCTCGATATCGCGCAATCCGGAGCCGGAAAAGCGCTTGAGGTTTTCGGCGATCGGCCCGATCTGCGCATTCAGGTTGTCGGCCACCTTGCGGAAGGATTCGAGCGTAGCGCGGGCATCCGCCGACAAGGACGGCGCGTCCGCATCGCCGAGGAAACCGTCAAGCTTGACCAGGATGCCATCGACACGGCTGGAGGCGGCATTCAGCTTGTTGGCCATCTGGGTGACATCGGTGATCGTCTGGTCGATATCGTTCTGCCGGCCTTTGATCCGGTCTGCAAAATCCGCGATCGAGGCAACGGCCTTGCGCGCATCGGCGCTTGCTGCCGAGACGTCGTTGACGACGCCGGAAACCTTCTGCGTGTCGATGGAGGCAATCAGTGTATCGACGCGATCGAGCGACGCGGTGGCCTTTTCCCCGAACCGTTCATAGGTCTCGGCTGTCTTCTTGAACGAGGCAACGGTATCGGCCACGCCCGTGGATGCGGCACTCAGATCATTGCTCATCTTCTCGACATTGCTGACGATGTGGTCGATCTTCTTCGGATCGACCGATTTCACCAGAATGTCTGCTGCAGACAGTGTCGAATCAAGCTTACCGGCCGCAGCTGTAATCGAGGTCGACAGTGCGCTGACGCTCTTCAGGAATTGATCGATGCCCTCGGAATTATCGGCCAGCGACTTGGTGAAACGATCGGCGTTGGAAATCGTATTGGTCAACGGTCCGCGCACGTCCTTGACGAACCCCTGGATGTCGCCGATCGCGTCGTTGGCGCGGTCAAGGATCTTGTCGGCTGTCGCCAGAAGACTGGTCACACTGGACTGATCGGCGGTCAGCTGCGCGGATGTGCCGGTATCCAACGCCTTGCGCAGGATGTTCTCGTCACCCTTGTTGCCACCGCTGAGTTCGATATAGGCAGCACCAGTCAATCCCTGGATCTCCAGCGTCGCCGTCGTCGATTTCAGCACCGGAGCATCAGCGGACACCTCGGTCACCGCAACGGAATAGCGCGGATCGTTGGAATTGATGGCGAGGCTGCGGACCGAGCCGACGGGAATGCCGTTGAAGCGCACCGGCGATCCGACGCTCAAGCCGTTGGCCGATCCGGGAATGCTGATGACCAGCTCCGCCATTTCGCCGCTTCGGCCGTATTGGGACATCCAGTAAACAAAGCCGAAGGCCGCGAAAATGACAGCGACCGTGAAAAATCCGACGATGGCGTAGTTGGCTTTTGTTTCCATTGCTACCGGTACCCTTGGGGGACGCCGCCGATGCGGCTCCTTGCTTCAATTAATCAGTCGGCTTCAAACAATCACGTGCAACATCTCAATCATGCAACGCTGTCAGGAAGCTTTCTTGTCATCCTCGCGCACGATCGAACGCGCGCGCTTGCCCTGGAAATAGGACGTCACCCACTCGTCGTCGCAGGCGAGCATGTCCTCGATCGTGCCTTCGACGAGAACCTTTTTCTTGCCGAGCACTGCAATCCGGTCGCAGACCGAAAACAGGCTGTCGAGGTCGTGAGTCACCATATACACGGTCAACCCAAGGGTGTCGCGCAGTTTGGCGATCAGGTTATCGAACTCGGCTGCCCCGATCGGGTCTAGCCCCGAGGTCGGTTCGTCGAGAAAGACAAGGTCGGGATCGAGCGCCAACGCCCGGGCCAGAGCAGCGCGCTTGATCATGCCGCCGGAGAGTTCGGAGGGGAATTTGTCGGCCGCTTCCGGCGCCAGCCCCACCATGTCGATCTTCAGTCGGGCCAGTTCATCCATCAGCTCCTGCGGAAGATTGAGATATTCCCGCATCGGTACCTGGATGTTTTCCTTGACCGTCAGCGCTGAAAACAGCGCGCCGTGCTGGAACAGAACGCCAAGACGCATATCGAGTTCCATGCGCTCCTCTTCGCTCACCGCATCGTATTCGACGCCGAGAATCTCGATCGAGCCGGACCGGCGCGGCAAAAGGCGGAGGACCGTCCGCATCAGCACCGATTTTCCCGTGCCGGATGCTCCGACGAAACCGAGAATTTCGCCGCGATAAATATTGAGGTTGAGCTTGTCGAGGACGATGTTCGAGCCGAAACCAACCGTCAGGTCCTTAACGGATAGAACGACCTCCGGGCCGTTTTCCCCGGTCTCCTGGGCCGCGCCCGCTGTCATGTCTTCCCTCGGATCCACCGGCAAAACCTCTTCCATCAGAAATTGATCGCCGCGTAGAAGATCGCAAACAGGCCGTCGACAAGAATGACCACGAAGATCGACTTCACCACCGACTGCGTCACGTGCTTGCCGAGTGATTCGGCACTGCCGCCGACTTTCAAGCCTTCGACAGCCGCAACGACACCGATGATCAGCGCCATGAACGGCGCCTTGATCATACCAGCCAGCACGGAGGAAAAATCCACCGCCTCCTGCAACCGCGCCAGGAACGTCGCAAAGGTGATCCCGGAATAGCTCCAGGTGACGACAGCTGCCCCAGTGAGAGCAGCGAAATTGGCGATGATCGTCAGGAGCGGCAGCGCAATCGTGAGCGCGACGAGCCTTGGAAACACCAGAACGCCGATCGGGCTCAGCCCCATCACTTTCAGCGCGTCGATTTCCTCGCGCATCTTCATCGAGCCGATTTCGGCGGTGATCGCACTGCCGGAACGGCCGGCGATCATGATCGCGGTCAGCAGCACGCCGATTTCGCGCAGCTGCAGGATACCGACCAGATCGACGACGAAAAGTTCGGCGCCGAAATAGCGCAGCTGGAACGCACCCTGCTGGGCAATGATTGCACCGATGAGGAACGACATCAAAAGGATGATCGGCACCGCTTGGACGCCCATACGATCGATCTGACTGACGATCGCCGCCGGCGACAGGCCGCTATGGCGGCCGAGCTTCAGCTGCGCGCCACGCACGGCCGATCCGAGAATGAACATCGCCGCAACGGTGTCTTCCCAGGCGGAGACCACCGAATTGCCGATAGGGGTAAAAATGCGGACGAAAAGCGAGCCGGGTTTCTTCTCCTCGGTGGCTGGTTCCGGCAGCATCTCCGGCAGGGCATTCATGAGTTCGAGATAACGCGGCTTGTCGCTCGTCAGCTTCACCTCGCCGATCTGCGTCATGAAGCGGCGAATAACCCATGCGCCAGCCGTGTCCATGGCGGTGACTTCGCTCAGATCGACCTCGGCCGGGTCGCCGCCCTTGGCGGCCAACGCATCCAGCTTCGGCGTCGCCAAGTGAATGGAGACGCTGCGCCAATCGCCGCTAAAACGATAAGCCCGGTTGCTGCCATCGTCAGCTTCTGCGAGCTGCACGTCGGTGTCGGTTTTCTCTTGGGAACGCGTCACGTCTGTTGGGTCTTCCGGAGATGGCTGCATTTGATAAAACGTCAGCGACTCATAGCCGCTTGAGCCCGGTCTGTCACCGATGGAAACGTTTCTGTACCAAACGGTTGGCCGCTGCGATATCGATGCCACAGGAGAACGCCATGACCCGTTTGATGCAAACCGCTGTCGAACACTTCCCGATCGCCGGCAGTTTCACGATTTCGCGTGGCAGCAAGACCACCGCCTCCGTGGTAACCTGCCATATTTCGGAGGGCGTTTTTGCCGGCATGGCCGAATGTGTTCCCTATGCACGCTACGGCGAAAACATCGACAGCGTGCTGACAGAAATCGAAACCATCCGGCCGCGGATCGAGGCGGGCATAGACCGCGAGGAACTGCGGCAGATGATGAAGGCCGGTGCCGCACGCAATGCCGTCGATTGCGCGCTGTGGGATCTCGAAGCCAAGACCACCGGCAATCGCGCTTTCACTCTCGCAGGACTTGCGGAACCGGCGCCGCTCACCACCGCCTACACAATTTCGCTCGGTGAGCCTGAAGCGATGGCAGCGCAGACGGAGCAATATGCCCATCGGGCACTTCTAAAGGTCAAGGTCGGAACCGCTGACGATGCCACTCGCATTCGCGCCGTTCGGGCCGCAGCCCCAAACAGCGCCATCATTCTGGATGCCAATGAAGGTTGGACGGAAGCCAATCTCGCCTATCATTTTGAGGTCTGTGCCGAATCGGGTGTCGCGCTGATCGAACAGCCCCTGCCCGCCGGACATGACGCCCTGCTGTCCTCCATCCGCCGCCCGGTTCCCGTCTGCGCCGATGAAAGCGTGCACAAAACCGAAGACCTGCCAAAGCTCGCGGGTCTCTATGATGCGGTCAATATCAAGCTCGACAAGACCGGCGGCCTGACCGAGGCGCTCCGCATGCGCGATGCGGCACGGGCGCTGAACCTCAAGATCATGGTTGGCTGCATGGTCGGCACGTCGCTCGGCATGGCACCGGCGGTGCTTTTGGCGCAGGGCGCCGATTTCGTCGATCTCGATGGTCCGCTCTTGCTGGCACGCGACCGGGAGCCCGGCCTGCGCTACGAGGATTCGCTGGTCTTTCCGCCTCTCCCCGCTCTCTGGGGCTGAAGATACCAGGCGGCAAAGGCGGAACAGCAGCCGATAAAGGCAACGACGGACATCGAATAGAAGCCGTGAACACCGAACCAGGTGTAGAAATAGCCGGATGTGAAGGTGAAGATCGCCGAGAACACGCCGGTATAGAAGAAATACAGGCCCTGCGCCGAGGATTCCTGTTCTTCGGGAACCCGCTGTACCAAAATGTTCTGCATGCCCGTGTGCATGATCGCATAGGTGAAGGCGTGGAAACACTGCAGCGCGAAATAGCCCCAGAAGCCGAGGTCCATCGGAAAGATGATCCAGCGCACGACGGCAAGCACGCAGCCTGAAAAGATCATCGTCCACAGGCTGAACCGCCGGATGATCATCTTGGCGCAGAAGAACATGAGAACTTCGGCAGCGACCCCGGCGCTCCACAACAGGCCGATCTCGGTGCCGGTAAAACCGATGTGCTGCCAGTAGATCGCCGAGAAGGCGAACAGCATCGCGTGGCTGCCGTTGACCAATGTCACGCCGATCAAAAGCAGTTGCAGATCGAGTTTTCGAAGAGACTTCGGCTGCGGTTCCGTCAACGTTGTCAGCGTCGACGGTCGTCGTGGCCGGCCGACGCGTGGCGCAATGAAGGTGAGCATGATCATCAGCAGAAAACCGCCGGCCATGGCCGGCAGGACCATCGAGCCACCATAGAGCCCGATCATCACGCCACCCAGCATCGTCGCGCAGATGAAGGCGACGGAGCCCCACACGCGCATCGTCGCATAGTCGTAACCCCAGCGCCGCACGCCGGTCAGCGCGATCGCCTCGACGATCGGCACATAGGGCGCATAGACGCCGCCCTGTACGGCATAGATGATCAGGACGAACCAGAAACTGTGGGAAACGAACAGCGCCAGAGCCGTCAGAAGCGACAGGACGGCCGACCAGATCAGCACTTCGGCGCGCTCGCCGATCCTGTCCGCCAGAAGCCCGACCAGCGGCGCCGTGATGACGCGCACGAACATCGGCAAGGCAAGGATGATGCCGATTTCGAAATCGCTCAACGACAGGGTGCTCAGCCAGACCGGAAAATACGGCATTGCGAAACCATTGACGACGAGAGGCGCGCAGAAGAGCAAGGCAATGCGCGGCACGAAATAGCGCGGCGCTTCCTCGTGAAAGGGAGGCGGAGATGAGGGAATCATGGAAGGACCTGACAGTTGCGCCCACGATTTACCACGGCAGCCAAGAACAGCGCCAGCCGCTAGTTTTCCCTACAGTCGCCAATACCTGCGGTTTTATGCCGCCTGTTGCGAAAGAGCCCGTGCCATCATCATTTCCACTTCGGCCGTGTCTTCACGAACCGCAGGGACGTTGCTCAATTCCCGCCAGGTGATCAGTTCCATGGTCCCATCATGGTGCTCGGCAATCGCCGTGCAGCTTTCCACCCAGTCGCCGGTGTTGATGTAGCGGATGCCGCCGATATCCTCGATCACAGCGTGATGGATATGGCCGCAGATGACGCCATCGGCCTTTTCGCGCCGCGCCTCATCGGCAACCACGCGCTGGAATTCGCCGATGAAGTTGACCGCATGCTTGACCTGCTGCTTCGCCCAGGCCGAAAACGACCAGTAGGGCATGCCGAGACGGCGGCGAATGGCCGCCAGCCCGATATTGATGACGATCGCCATGTCGTAGGCCCAATCGCCGAGATAGGCGAGCAGGCGGGCATTGCGCACCACAACGTCGAACTCGTCGCCATGCAGCACCAGATATTTACGCCCGTCGGCAGCCTCGTGCATGTGGCGCTGGGCAACCTCGATACCGCCGAAATGCACGCCCGGGAAATCGCGCATGAACTCGTCGTGGTTGCCGGGGATGTATATGATACGGCTGCCCTTGCGTGCCTTGCGCAACAGTTTCTGGACGACGTCGTTGCAGGATTGCGGCCAGTACCAGCTGCGTTTCAGCCGCCATCCGTCGATGATATCGCCGACCAGGATGATCGTCTCCGCCTCGGTGACACGCAGGAAATCGAGGAGATAATCGGTCTTGGCGGCTTTTGATCCCAGATGAACGTCGGAAATGAACAGGGTCCTGAAACGCCGGGGTTCTTGCTCTTTCTCGGTCATGCTGCCTCGCAACGGTCTATCGTGCCTCTCTTATGAGCCTTCAAAAACAGACTCTTGTTTCAGGAGAATGACAGCCTGTGGAACCAGCCGTAACACCGGAGAAACACCTGTTCCCGAAAAGCGGTGATAAACGCCCGTTTCGAAACTGTACGGAGCCGCCGTTTCATGCAAAAAGAGCCGCGACGAATAGGTAGGGAATGAGAATATGAGCACCGGCGACAAGGCCAAGACCCCAGCGGCTCCTGCAAGCGGCGACCTCGATGAACAGGCACTGTTCTTCCACCGCTATCCACGCCCAGGAAAGCTCGAGATCCAGCCGACCAAGCCGCTTGGCAACCAGCGCGATCTGGCGCTCGCCTATTCCCCAGGCGTTGCCGCCCCCTGCCTTGCCATCCGCGACGATCCCTCGACCGCCGCCGACTATACCGCGCGCGCCAATCTGGTCGCGGTGGTCTCGAACGGCACGGCGGTCCTCGGCCTTGGCAATATCGGTCCGCTCGCCTCCAAGCCGGTGATGGAAGGAAAGGCCGTCCTGTTCAAGAAATTTGCCGGTATCGACGTCTTCGATATCGAGATCGATGCGCCTGAGATCGACCAGATGGTCAATGTCATCTCGGCCCTGGAGCCCACCTTCGGCGGCATCAACCTGGAAGACATCAAGGCGCCGGAATGTTTCGAGGTCGAACGCCGGTTGCGTGAGAAGATGGATATTCCGGTCTTCCATGACGATCAGCACGGCACCGCGATCATCGTTGCCGCAGCCATCCTCAACGGCCTCGAATTGGCCGGCAAGGACATTTCCAAGGCCAAGATCGTCACGTCCGGTGCCGGTGCTGCAGCGCTCGCCTGCCTCAATCTCCTCGTGACGCTCGGCGCCCAGCGCGAAAACATCTGGGTGCACGATCTCGAAGGCCTCGTCTATGTAGGCCGCGAAGTGCTGATGGACGAGTGGAAGTCGATCTACGCGCAGGACAGCACAAACCGCGTTCTGGCCGACAGCATTGCCGGTGCCGACGTCTTCCTCGGTCTTTCGGCCGCAGGCGTATTAAAGCCGGAACTGCTGGTCCAGATGGCGGAAAAGCCGCTGATCATGGCGCTGGCCAACCCCAATCCCGAAATCATGCCGGAAGTGGCGCGCGCAGCCCGCCCCGACGCGATGATCTGCACCGGCCGGTCGGACTTCCCCAACCAGGTCAACAACGTCCTGTGCTTCCCCTATATCTTCCGCGGCGCGCTCGATTGCGGTGCCCGCACGATCAACGAGGAAATGAAGATGGCGGCCGTGCGCGCCATCGCAGCCCTTGCCCGCGAAGAACCGTCCGACGTTGCCGCCCGGGCCTATTCCGGCGAAACGCCGGTGTTCGGCCCGGATTACCTGATCCCCTCGCCGTTCGATCAGCGCCTGATCCTGCGCATCGCGCCGGCCGTCGCCAAGGCAGCCGACGACAGCGGCGTCGCCAACCGGCCGATTGCCGATTTCGACGCCTATCTCGACCAGCTCAACCGCTTCGTCTTCCGCTCCGGCTTCATCATGAAACCGATCTTCGCCGCCGCCAAGAATGCCCAGAAGAACCGGGTGATCTTTTCCGAAGGTGAGGACGAGCGCGTCCTGCGCGCCGCCCAGGTGCTGCTCGAAGACGGTACGGCCCGCCCGATCCTGATCGGCCGCCCGCATATCATCGAGACCCGCCTGAAACGCTATGGCCTGCGCATCCGCCCGGACGTCGATTTCGAGGTGGTCAATCCGGAAGGCGATCCGCGCTTCCGCGACTATGTCGATGACTATTTCGCGCTGGTCGGCCGCCTCGGCGTCATTCCGGAAGCAGCCCGGACCATCGTCCGGACCAACCAGACCGTCATTGGTGCCTTGGCTGTCCGCCGCGGTGAAGCCGATGCCCTGATCTGCGGTGTCGAAGGACGCTATAGCGCCCATCTTCGCGCCGTGTCCCAGATCATCGGCAAGCGCGAAGGCGTATTGGATTTCTCGGCGCTCAGCTTGCTGATCTCGCAGCGCGGCGCCACTTTCCTCACCGACACCTACGTGACCTTTGATCCGACGGCCGAGGAAATCGCCCAGAAGACGGTCATGGCTGCCCAGGAAATCCGCCGCTTCGGCATTACCCCGCGCGCAGCTCTCGTATCGCACTCCAATTTCGGCTCGCGGGATTCGGAAAGCGCCTTCAAGATGCGCAAGGCGATGCAGATCGTCAGGGAGCTCGCCCCCGATCTGGAAGCCGACGGCGAAATGCATGGCGATTCCGCCATTTCGGAAACCTTGCGCCGCCGCGTCATGCCCAATAGCACGCTCGCTGGCGAAGCCAACCTGCTGGTCTTCCCCAATCTCGACGCCGCCAACATTACGCTCGGCGTCGTCAAGACGATGACCGATAGCCTGCATGTCGGACCGATTCTTTTGGGAACGGCTCTTCCGGCACATATCCTGTCGCCATCCGTCACCTCCCGCGGCGTCGTCAATATGGCGGCACTCGCGGTTGTCGAAGCCTCCTATCCAGCCTGATTGAAATCGATTGAGCCGGTGCTGAAACCGGCTCAATCGAAATGCAAATCCAGATAAAAATACAATTTCTAGTTTAGTGTATCAAAATAATACATTTAACTAAAGATTGCACTGGACATAGGCATAAAGCGTTATCATGCTGAAACCCACAAAATAACAGGGTATTGCAGCATGGCTGACCAACAGGCATTCTTTGACCTGCTGGACATTATGGAAAACGAGAAACTCGTTGAACCTAAACGATTTTTCGACCTGATGCGCAGCACGTTCAGCATTGCAAATCTGCTATATCTGGACGTCGACGTCCTGACGGCAGGTTTTGTTATCCACAGGCTGCACCACACTTTCAGCGCACGTAGCCTCAGAACCTATATGGACAAGCGCTACCAGCGTATCGATCCGATCCTGCGAATGACAATAGGTGGTGTGAGGCCTGTGGATTGGGCCACCGCCCGCAAACTTCATCCGGATAGTGAGCCTCTTTTCTCTGCAGCAACGCAACTCGGCCTTGGCCTCGAAGGGATTACCCTGCCTCTCGCCACACCGACCCGGCGGCTGGCCTTTCTGGCGATCCAGGCCGATGTTCCGGCTGGCGAATGGCCGGCCTACAGGCGTTGCCATCTGCGCGATTTTCAGCTTCTGGCCAATCTCTTTCATGCCTCACTGCTTGAAAGTGACCATGAAATGCAACTCCCCGAGGAGTGCGCCAAGGCTTTGACGCATCGGGAAACAGAAGTGCTCGGCTGGGCGGCGGCCGGCAAGAGCTATTGGGAAATTGGAACAATACTCGGCATTTCCGAACGTACCGTCCGGTTTTTCATGACCAATGCCCGGCGCAAGCTCAACGTCGTCTCCAACACGCAGGCCGTTGCGCAGGCCGTCCGGCGCGACCTCATCCCGGCTTTTTGATCTTTTTCGCTGCCGCCTAGCGGTAGCCCCGCCGCCCCTCTTTCCCATGAATGCAACGAAATGCGTGCGTCCAAAAGGACGCACGCATTTCGTTGCATATCGGCGTGCATTAGAAACCTGTCACTACCGACAGTTATGCCCGCTGCCGATACCTGACAGCATTTGCTCTCCGCATTCATACACAGGAGCAAATGATGATCAGAATTTTCAACCGCAACACCGGCAAGCAAAATCCAGGTGATCTCGATGCCATGTTCCAGCTGCGCAAACGCGTCTTTCACGATTTGCTGAAATGGGACGTATCGGTTCGCGGCAATTGGGAAATCGACGACTACGACGACGCCAACCCGCTCTACGTCCTGTCCTATTCGGACGAGACCGGCCATTTGCGCGGCTCGCTGCGCCTCCTGCCGACGCTCGGGCCGAACATGCTGGATGATACATTTCCGATCCTGCTCGGTGATAATCCGCAGGTGCGCAGCGCCTCCGTCTGGGAGTCCAGCCGGTTCTGCATCGATCCGACCATCTCGCAGGATCGCGGCTCGAACCAGGTGACGATCGCAGCGGCAGAGTTGATGTGCGGCGTCGGCGAACTGGGGTTGTCCTCCGGACTCAGCCATATCGTCACTGTCACCGATGTCTTCCTCGAGCGGATGTTCCGGCGGATGGGATGCCCCGGCGAACGGATAGGCGAGCCGCAGCGGATCGGCTCTGTCTATGCCGTCGCCGTTGCCTGGGAAGTCACGACTGACCTTTTGGACAGGATGAAGACCGTCGCCGAAATCGGCGGATCCGTGCTGGAGCGGCCGATGTCGCTTGAAATGGCCAGGGCCGCTTGAAATGGTCTCTCTGGCACAAGAGCCGACGATTGTGGCTCTTCCGCCGCGCCCGGTTCATTTCGTACCGGCATCGTTAACGCTGGTGAGCGGACTGCGTTGCAGCCCCCTCGAATGGCGGTATGATAGGCAAAAGTCAGAGTGTGCGGGATGTTCCCGTGCACCCGGCAGAACGCCGGCATGCTCAGGCGAGAGAAATACGTGGTTTTCCGTTCGGTATCCTTCGCAGCGCGTATTGCGCCGCTCCTTCTGGTCATGGCAGCCACCGCCAATGCCTCGACGGTGTGCGAACGCCTGAATGCCGACCTTGCCAGCCTGCCGAAGATCGTCGCCTCCAACGCCAATCTGCGTGATTATACCGGAGCAATCTCACGCCAGAACCTTGATTTGCGCCAGGCCCGCAGCGATCTCCGGCGGATGGGATGCAGTTCCGGAAGCATGATCGTTGTCGGGGGCCCAAACGAGGATGCCTGCCAGAGCTTGGCTGAAGAAATCTCGCAAATGGAAATGGACCTCGAAACGCTCAAAGCCCGCAGGCAAAATCTCCTGGAGGGCGGCGCCAGCGAGATGACCCGGCGGCGCATCCATGCAGCGCTCGCTGTCAATCGCTGTGACGAGGAACAGGACGAAGTCTTGAGGGCTGCGGTCGAGGAACCCGAAACCCATCGCAATATCCTTGAGGACCTGCCGCCGGTCAGCGAAGACTACCGGGACCAGCAGGGGGCTGATGTCACCGATTTCAGGATGCAGCCCGATAGTTTTGGGCCGCATGACAATTTCGGGCCGTATGACGGATTTGGGCCGGGCGCGGACTATCCCGGCAGCCTGCGGACACTTTGCGTGCGCACCTGTGACGGGGCGTTCTTCCCGATCTCGTCGAATTCATCGCCCGCCGATTTCGCGCGCGATGCCGAAACCTGCCAGCGGCGTTGCCCCGGAACGGAAACAACGCTCTACTATCATGCGCTGACGACGGAAGAGACGGATCAGATGGTCTCCGCCGCGACCGGCGAGCCCTATGCCGAACTGCCGACAGCTTTCGCTTACAAGACCCGCGATCTCAGCCAACCCGGCCAATGCGGCTGCCGTCCGGTGGGACAAACCGCCATCCAGCAGAGTACACCCGGCAACGGCAAGGGCGTCGTCGATCTTCGCGCTAAAAAGGCGGATGGCACGCAGGCAAAGAGCACCGTCGCCGACCGGCCCTACAATCCGCAGGATAACAAGGTTCGCGTCGTCGGTCCAAGCTTCCTGCCCTCGCAGGAAACCTCGATCGACCTCAGGCATCCCGCTGGCCCAGGCTACCAGCAGCAGCAGACCAACTGATCATTCGCTTTGTCTGACGCCCCAGGCGTCCTCGAATACCAGATCGTCAAGGGACAACCGCTGTCGCCAGCCTTTGACGGCCAGTTCCGGCTCTGAATACAGCCTATCGACGTAACCGAGGCACAGCCAGGCGATGATCTCGATATGATCGGGAATGCCGAGAACGTCCTTGATATCGTGCTCGTGGAAAATGCTGACCCAGCCGACGCCGACACCTTCGGCGCGCGCGGCAAGCCACAGGTTCTGCACGGCGCAGACGGTGGAAAACGCATCCATGCGCGGATTGTGCGTCCGGCCAAGAACGACCTTTCCTGCACGGGTCGGATCACAGGTCACACAGATGCTGACAGGCGCCTTGCGGATACCTTCGAGCTTCAGCGACCGGTATTTGTCCTGCGCCTCGCCCTCAAACATCAGCGCGGCTTCCTCGTTGGCCCGCTGAAAGGCCTTGAAGACACGGGCGCGGCGGTCCTCGTCACGGACGACAATGAAGTTCCATGGCTGCATGAAACCGACAGAAGGCGCGCTGTGGGCGGCGGCAAGCAGCCGCGCGATCACGTCGCCCGGCAAAGGCTGCGGCAGGAACTGGTCGCGCACGTCGCGGCGGGTTTCGATGGCGCGGTAGACGGCGGCGCGCTCGTCCGATGAAAATGCGTCCGCCCTCACAAGGCGGTCTTGCGGTTCAATCTGCATCGTTTGATCCCCAACAATGCGAAACCTCCCGCCGTCCGCGCAGGTTTGGTCTATCTCGTCAGGCCGGTCTTCTGACTGCGGATCAACCGGCTTTGCAACCTTCCCGGATCAGATGAAGATCCAGTGGCATAATCCTGAAAAATCTCAAGATTCATCTATGCAAAGCCGTCCCCGTTACAGCGCTGGGCACGTCCCGGATTTTCACCGGATTCCCGATTCTCCCGCTAACGCAGGCACCTGAACGAGACGATATGGACATGGTGGGCCGCCAAATGCAAGGCGGCCCACCATGATCTCATCACATGGCCGCGACCGGATGCGGCGAACCGTCATAGGCGCCCCAGATCGACTGATCGAAGCAGATCACCGAGCCGGTCATCAGACCGGATTCACCGGAAGCCAGATAGGCGCAGGCACGCGCCACCTCGGCCGGATCGACCAGACGGCCGAAGGGCTGGCTTGCCGCTGCCTTCTCCAGCCAGTCGCTGGCCGCACCATGATATTCGCGCTGGATACGATCCTCGCCTTCCGACGCCATCCAGCCGATGTTGAGGCCATTGACGCGGATCCGGTTACGCAGCACAGCGTAGGCGGTGTTCTTGGTCAGCGTTTCCAAAGCCCCCTTGGAGGCGCAATAGGCTGCAATGAACGGCTGGCCGGCCTTGGCCGACATCGAGCCGATATTGACGATGGTTCCCTCGATCTTCTCCCGGCGCATGACGTTGATCGCCTCCTGCATCAGGAAAAATGGTGCGCGCACATTGACGGCGAACATCCGGTCGAACAGTTCCGGGCTGGTATCGAGGATCGTGCCGCGGTCGGTGATCGCCGCGGCATTCACCAGCGCATCGACCCGGCCGAATTCCGTGTCGCAGGCGGCCACCACCTTGCGCGCATCCTCCACCCGTTCGAGATCGGCCTGCACATAGACGACCTTGGTGCCGGTGGCCTTGCCGATTTCGGCGGCCTTGGCCTCGCCCTTGGCGGCATTGCGGCCACAAATCACGATGCCTGCCGCGCCGCGCTCGGCAAACAGCGTCGCGATCGCCGCCCCCAGCCCTTGCGTACCACCGGTCACGATCGCGATCTTGCCGTCCAGGCGGCCATAGTCATTGCTCATTGTTTTTCCTCCGTTTTTGATGTCGCCGATGCCAAAAAACTCCCGCCCGGCATTCGGGCAGGAGTTCAAATTGTAGGATATGGTTCCGTTAGCTGAGCTTCTTCTCCGACTGAGCTGCAAGCGCCGCGCTAAAGGCGGCCTCCTCCCAGCCACCCGACAGCGCTTCATGCATCAGCTGCGCCTGCGTCTTCGGGGCAAGCCCGCCAACGGGCGGGTCCCGGTCGAGATTGGTCGGGAAGGAATAGCCCTCGGCACAGGATGCGATGGCGCAAGCGGCTTCACCGCCAGACAGCCGGCCGTCCGCAAGCATTGCCTTCAAGGCCGGATAGAGCACGGCGCTCATGCGCTCCCGATTGACGGTTTCCATGGCCCGGCCGAACGCGGAGGAAACCTGCAAAAGGTTTGCAACACGCTTGATACCCTCGGAACGGTTGGTTCCGGCCGCATGGAAGAGTGCCGGATTGAAGAAGACCAGATCCCCCTTCGACAGGGGCAGCTGCACATGGTTGCGATTGAAATAGTCGCGAAACTCCTGGCGCTTCAGCGCCAGATAGCCCGGAACATAGGTCTGGCTGTAGGGCAGGAACAAAGTCGGCCCGCTTTCGAGCGGCATGTCGCAATGAGCAACCGCACCCTGCAGCGTCAGGACCGGCGACAGGCGATGGACATGCGCCGGAAACTGCTCGATCACCGATGATGTCTGAAAGCCGAGATGGTAATCCCGATGCGCCGATTGTGCCGCTCCGCCCGGATTGACCCTGTTGACCTGCGCGGTCATCTGGTAGTTTGGCCCGAGCCAGGCTTCGCTGACCAAGGCGATCAGCGCATTGCCATAGTAGGCGGCAAAATTCTGCGGGTCGCGCAGGCAGTGCTTTTCCAGCGAATTCCAGATCCGGTCATTGGCGCCCGGCTTGGCAAAATGGTCGCCGCCGCCGCTATTGGTCCGATGCTGCTCGTTGATGATATCGTCAAAAATGCGGCTTGCCGCATCGATGACGGCCGCGTCCTCAAACGCCCGCTTCAGCACCATGACACCAGGCCCTGTCGCAAATGCCTCGCAAATTTCGGCCAGCACCGCCCAGCGCCCCTCGCCCGAAACCGCGGCCTTCAGCACACTGGCGCTGTCGTAGATCAAAACGTTCTTCTCGACGGCCGCCGCATGCGGATAGTCGGCAAGCTGCGTCGTGCGCTCCACCTCGGCGCGGAAATCGTCAAGGTCGCAGGCGACTTCCGTCAGCCAGACCCGGTCCGCACGCTGCGTCAACATATTGTCGGTCTTCATCCCATTTCCTCCCGCCGGATGTCTGTCGTTGACCGCACTATACGCTGAGGAAAAAGCTGATATAGAGCAGAAATACCTCAAAAAACCATCAGAATGGAGCGACGGTGGCCCACGAATTTCTGGTCAAGGACATCGCTTTTCAGGCCGGCCTCAGCATCGCCACCGTCGATCGCGTCCTCAACGGGCGCCCTGGTGTGCGCAAACAGACAGAACTGCGCATCCACGCCGCAATCCGCGAGTTGGAGAAGCAACAGGCCGGCATCGAGGTCCAAGGCCGCAAATTCGGCATCGACATCATCATGGAAGCGCCGGATCGGTTCACTGACACCGTCCGAGACGCGTTCGAAAGCGAAAGCCTGACATTTCTGCCGACGATCTTCCGGTCGCGCTTTCATTTTGCCGAAACCATGCGCCCGCAGGAGATCGTCCAGTTGCTCGACCGGGTGCGCCTGCGCGGCACTGACGGGGTTGTCCTGAAGGCACCGGATGTGCCCGAGATCAGCGCCGCCGTGGCGCGGCTCGAACAATCCGGCATTCCCGTCGTCACGCTGGTGACCGACCTGCCCAATGCGCCACGCACCGCCTATGCCGGAGCCGACAACAGGGCTGCCGGCGAAACAGCTGCCTACCTGATCGGCGAACGCTTTTCCGGGGAGCCGGCGATCGTCCTTGCTACCCTGTCGAGCAGCCGGTTCCGCGGCGAAGAAGAACGGGAAATCGGCTTCCGCCGCACCTTGCGCAACCGTTATCCGTCGATCGGCATCGTTGAAATCAGCGAGGGGTTTGGCCGCGACGAAGCAACCGGCGCACTGACGGCCGAAGCGCTGTCAAACCATCCGGGCATCAACGCCGTCTATTCGATCGGCGGCGGCAATCGTGCAGTACTGGCGGCCTTTGCCGCAGCAGACCGGACCTGCGCCATCTACGTGGCACACGATCTCGACGCCGGAAATCTCGACCTACTCCGGGCGGGAAAAATCCATTTCGTCCTGCATCATGATTTGAAAGCGGACGTGCGCACCGTCTTCCGGGCGATCATCAGCCGCCGTGGCGCTCTGGCCGCACCGGGCGGCGCGCGTCTGTCAGCCGTCGAAGTCATAACACCCTACAACATCCCGCTATCTCTGCGATAAGTTACGCGGCCTGTTCGGTTTGCGCGGAACGCTCTGCATGGATCAGGTCATCGGCGGTCTGGACGCGATTGCGGCCGCGATTCTTGGCCAGATACAGCGCCTGATCGGCCAGCGGCACGATTTCACGGGCGATTTTCCCGTGTTCGGGAGCAAAGGCCAACCCAATGCTGCTGCCGACGCGCAGCAACCGTCCCTCGAACGGCACCGGCAGCTGCGCATCGACGATCAGCGCGTTGGCAAGCGTCATCACGTCGGCGCGCGAAACCGCGTGATTGACAATGATAGTGAACTCGTCGCCGCCGAGCCGCGCAACGACGCCGCGATCCGCGACACGATCGGCAAAACGCACGGCAAGTGCCTTCAACACCGCATCGCCGGCCGGATGGCCATAGGTGTCGTTGACCACCTTGAACTTGTCGAGGTCGAGGCAAAGCAGCGAGAACGGGCGATCCTTGACCTTGGCAAGCGAGGCGTGCAGGACATCGTCGAAACCGCTGCGGTTCAAAAGGCCCGTCAGCCGGTCATGCTTGGCAAGGTGACGGTTTTCCGCCTCGCTGTTCTGCAGAGCAGAAAACACCGCGCCGAACCGGGCTGCGATGAAAGCCATGATCAAGGCTGCCAGCATCGCAATGACGATCACGCTCGGCAGTGTTTCGGAGCGAACGAAGCTGCCGGGCGCGCGGGGCGTCCAGGCCGCAACCATGCAAGCGGGCTGCGAGCAATCGCTGACCGCGACGTGAATTGAGCCTTTCGGTACCTGGCGCAGCGGCGAAAAACCGAGATTGGATATACCGAGCCGGTCCTCCATGTCGCGGATCATGCGTTCGCTGAACGGCTTGATGGTGATCATCAACACCGGCTTGCGGCGGCCGGCTGGAATGCCCATTGTCTTGGGAACAACGGCCTGAACGACGACGATGCTCATCTTGCCTTCGATCATCCGCAGATCCGCGGCATGAATGTTTGGCAAGGGCGCGATCAGAGCATCCTTGTCGCTTTCGGCCGATTGCAGCGACCAGCCCCCGCCCTTGGCAACCAGTGCCGCCTCGTAGAGATCGTTCGCCTTCTCGATGAGATCATCAACCCATTTCAGCGTGCGCCCGCCCACCTCAGTATCCACTTTGCGGCCGTTTTCCACGGCCAGCAATGTCCGGTCGGAAGCGTCGGCAAAGATCATCCAGGAAAAACCGAAATCCCGCCACAGCCAGTCGGTCAGCTCTTGCTTGACGAAAGCATCGGTGAAAGTGCGGTCGGCAAGCTCTGCGAAGCTCTTGTCCCAATAGGACAGTTCGGCCTGGTACTGCACGACCGCATCGACCTGATGCTGCATCTCGCTTTCGACCAGTTTTCGCTCTGCGGTCAGACCGAACCGGTCCGCCTCGGTGACGGAACGGTTGAGCACGAAGGCAAGGCTGGCGACAATCAGCAAGGCGACCAGCGTGCAGGCCGTATGAATACCCAGAACTGCCCTGCTCGAATTTCGCTTTTTCGCCCCAAATGCCATGCCCGCCTCACCGGTCCTATTCACCAAACCTGCCCCCAGGTTTCATGCGTTTATTGAGACGGAGCCTAGGAAGTGTGGACTCTTAGGATTCCCAAATTAGCGCAGATATGATTCAAGGCTGTCTTTTGGAGACCGTCATGGGTGTTCTCGACCGTTTGATTCTTCGTGATGATCAATGGGAGCGGATGTCGCGACACATTATCGGTGACGATCGCACACGCGGTTCTTCAGGCCGTGACAATCGCATGTTCGTTGAAGCGGTGCTGTGGATCGTGCGAACAGGCTCGCCCTGGCGTGATCTTCCGGATGTGTTCGGTGATTGGAACAGCGTCTTTCGCCGCTTCAGCCGCTGGAGCCAAAAGGGGGTCTGGTGGCGTCTCTTCGAGGCGATGTCGGATGATACCGACTTCGAATACCTGATCGTCGATAGCACTATCATTCGCGCTCACCAACACGCCTCCGGTGCAAAAAAGGGGCTGAAGATCAGGCCCTTGGCCGCTCTCGCGGTGGCCTGAGCACCAAAATCCATCTGGCGGTGCGTGGTCTGGGATGCCCTGTGCGCTTCGTGCTCACCGCTGCTCAGAAAGGCGATGCACCGCAAGCCGATGCCTTGATCGAAGAGCTTCCAGCCGAGGTCGTCATGGCCGATACAGCCTACGACAGTGACCGGTTCCGCAAGACGATCACCGGCAAAGGCGCGAAAGCCGTCATCCCAAACAATCCGTCTCGCGCCCGGAAATATCCGCTCGATAAACAGCTCTACGCCCAGCGGCATCTGATCGAGTGCTGCTTCGCCAAGCTCAAACAATTTCGGCGCATAGCCACCCGATACGAGAAAACCGCCCGAAACTATCGAGCGATGATCGCTCTGGCAGCAACAATACTATGGCTCAAATAACTGTCCACACTTCCTAGCAAGAAAAGCGGAAGTTTCATTTAAACAAGCTGGTTGGAAATCCGTTAATTCCCAGGCGCCGGCTCATAGCGCACGAAGGCGAACTCCTTACCATCGGGAGACCAGTTGGGAACATTGATCGTGCCCTGCCCGCCAAACAGGTCAAACAACACACGCGCATTGCCGCCATCCGGATCCATCAGCCGCAGCCGCACGTCGAGATCGCGCGGATGATCGAAGACGTCACCGTCATAGGAGATGACCAGCAGGTGCTTGCCGTCCGGCGACGGATGCGGGAACCAGTCGCCGTAGTCGCAGTCGGTAATGCGTGTGACATCCGAACCATCGGGACGGACGCGCCAGATCTGCATCCGGCCGGTGCGGCTGGAGTTGAAATAGATCCATTTTCCGTCGGGGCTGTAGTCAGGCCCGTCATTGCGCCCCTCGCCAAAGGTCAGCCGTGTCTCTTCGCCGCCTTCAACCGGTATGGTGTAGATATCGAAGACCTGATCGCGGATGCCGCAATAGGCAAGCATCTTTCCATCCGGCGACCAGCCATGCCAGTAGGACGGCCGGTTCTGCGTCACCTGTCTTGGCAGGCCACCATCTGCCGGAAGCGTGTAGATCGTTGAAGCGCCATACTCGGTCTTGTCGCTGATGACGATGGTCTTACCATCCGGCGATATGCCGTGATCGTTGTTGCAGGTGCGCGCAAAACCTGTGTCGATCAATTGCGGCTCGCCGCCGGAAAGCGGCAAGCGATAGAGCAAGCCGTCGCCGTTGATCACCAGCGACTGGCCGTCAGGCGACCAGTTCGGAGCCTCGACCAGCTGCTCCGTCTGCCAGACCACGCGGGATTCACCGCTGGCAATCGTATAGATCTCGACCGAACTGCGCATAGCGTGGCCTCCAATGACGGGTCTAGCGGTCGCGGAACCGGTTGGTGATCGGGTAACGGCGGTCGCGGCCAAAATTCTTCTTGGTGATCTTCACGCCCGGTGCCGACTGGCGCCGCTTGTACTCGGCGATGTAGAGCAGATGCTCGATCCGGTGCACCGTCGCCTCGTCATGGCCGCGTGCAACGATCTCCTCGGTGCCCATTTCCTTCTCGACCAGGCATTCGAGGATATCGTCGAGCACCGGATAGGGCGGCAGCGAATCCTGGTCCGTCTGGTTCGGGCGAAGCTCGGCCGAGGGCGCCTTGTCGATGATATTTTTCGGGATGACCTCGCCGGACGGCCCGAGCGCGCCGGGCGGCACCGTGGTGTTGCGCCAGCGCGAAAGCCCGTAGACCTGCATCTTGTAGAGGTCCTTGATCGGATTGAAGCCACCGTTCATGTCGCCGTAGAGCGTCGCATAGCCGACCGACATTTCCGACTTGTTGCCGGTGGTCACCACCATCGAGCCGAACTTGTTGGACAGCGCCATCAGGATGGTGCCGCGCGTGCGACTTTGCAGGTTTTCCTCGGTGATGCCCGATTCGGTTCCTTCGAACATCTCGGACAGCGCGCTCAAAAAGCCCTGCACCGGTTCTTCGATCGGCACGATATCGTAGCGGCAGCCGAGCGCCTTGGCGCAGTCCTCAGCATCCTTGAAGGAACCCGACGACGTATAGCGATAGGGCAGCATCACCGTGCGGACGCGTTCTTCGCCCAGCGCATCGACGGCAAGCGCCGCACAGATCGCCGAATCGATACCGCCGGAAAGGCCAAGCACGACATTCTTGAAGCCGTTCTTGTTGACGTAATCGCGAAAGCCCAGCATGCAAGCGCGGTAGTCGGCTTCTTCCTGCTGCGGTAGCCTCGACATCATGCCCGGCTGACAAACCCATCCTTCACCGTTCTTGCGCCATTCGGAGACGGAAATGCTTTCTTCGAACTGGCTCATCTGAAAGGCGATGCTCTTGTCCGCATTGAAGGCGAAGCTTGCACCGTCGAAAACCAGCTCGTCCTGGCCACCAAGCTGGTTGGCAAAAATCATCGGCAGGCCGGTCTCGATCACCTGGCGAAGCACCACCTGGTGGCGCACATCGATCTTGCCGCGATAATAGGGCGAGCCGTTCGGCACCAGCAGGATCTCGGCGCCACTTTCGGCCAACGTCTCGCAAACGCCAAGGTCGTTCCAGATTTCCTCGCAGATGGGGATGCCGAGCCGAACCCCGCGGAAATTGACCGGACCGGGCATCGCGCCTTCGGTAAAGACACGTTTCTCGTCGAACTCACCGTAATTCGGCAGATCGACCTTGTCGCGAACGACCAGAATCTGGCCGCCCTCCAGAACGGCAACGGAATTATGGCGTCCTGCTTCGCCCTGCCGCGGATAGCCGACGACGACACCTGGACCGCCATCGGCGGTATCGGCTGCCAGCGCATCGACAGCCTTCTGGCAGGCTTTCAGAAATGCCGGCTTCAGGACCAGATCCTCCGGCGGATAACCGGAAATGAACAATTCTGTCAGGAGAAGCAGGTCGGCGCCGCTGCGCGCCGCGTCAGCGCGAGCTTCGCGTGCCTTGGCAAGATTGCCGGCGACATCGCCGACCGTGGGATTGAGCTGGGCAACAGCGATACGGAACGTCGTGGAAATGGTCTTTTGCGCGGTCATGAACAGGCCTGTGCTTGATCTTGCTATCGCGGATGTGAGGCATCCGCGGAGCTGTTTATCGCATTCCGCACCAAAATACCCCGTGCTTGCGGCCAAGTCAGAAAAAAATCCGCTCTAACCCGGAGATGGGTTGCTCATTGCGGCTCGCAACCCCGCCGTTCAGGCCGTGGCCGATTAGCAATAAGAGCCGAAAAAGTCAGTGGAGAACACCACTTGAATTATTCATCCTCCGTTCAAGATGACGTCTGTATGACATTAGGACGACAGTTTTATGAAATCGGAGACGGCCTTGGCCATTTTTGAATCGGCAGCAATCGCTGCCACCGCTTCCAGGGCCTATGGTCCGCAAATCGGTTTCGGCGCCCGCCATGCCAAGGCACTGTCGATTGCACGGCATCTTTCGCTGTCATTGCTTCTGTCTATCACATTGATTTTCTGCGTTGAATGGATTGCGCGCAATTCCGCGACGGAAGCGGCACTGTTCTTCCTCGACCCGGCGCGCCCGGCATGGACGACCGCCGGCGTGTTCTTTCTGCTGTTCCTAGCACTCGATGCCCTCTTCGCGCGCGAAAATTTCGGGGCCATCCTGATCGCGCCGCTGGCACTGGTCCCTGCGCTCGTCAGCCGGCAGAAGCAGATCTTTTTGTCCGACCCGCTTTATCCGACGGATTTCCTGTTCGGCCGCCAGATCATGGAGCTCATGCCCGTTCTCGTCCGCGACCGTCCCTGGACGGCTGTCGGGATCGTCGTCGGCCTGATTGTCGCGATTATTGCCCTCGCCTGGCTTGTCCGTTTCGCCTGGCGCCGTTTTCCGGCACTCACCCGGCGCCAGCGCCTGGCGCGGTTTGCCGTCGCCCTGCCACTGCTTGGCGCTTTCTACCACATGATGGACTACAACAATTTCTCCTGGGTGCGCGACCGCCTGCAGGTCATCCCGATCATGTGGGACCAGACCGAAAACTACCGTCACAACGGCTTCACCATGGCGTTTGCGCTCAACCTTCCGATGGCCAACGTCACGGCGCCTGCGGGCTACATGTCCGATGCGATTGATAAGATTGCGACCCAGCCGGTGCCGGCCGGCACATCCCATCGCGGCAAGCCCGACGTCATCGTTCTGATGAGCGAATCCTTCTGGGACCCGACCCGCCTGCCCAACGTCAAGCTGTCGCCCGATCCGATGCCGACCATCCGCGAGATGCAGTCCGGCAATGTCTTCTCGCCGGAATTCGGCGGCATGACAGCCAATGTCGAATTCGAAGCCTTGACCGGCTTCTCGAATGCCTTCCTGCCCTATGGCAGCATTCCGTATCAACAGTATATCCGCAACCCGATCCCGTCGCTGGCCACCTTCTTCCGTGGCGAGGGCTACGTGTCGCGCGCCGTACACCCGTTCCAGAAATGGTTCTGGAACCGCAGCGCTGTCTACAAGGCGTTCGGCTTCGAGCAGTTCAGGTCGGAGGAGAACCTGCCGGTGATGCAGAAGCGCGGCATCTTCGCCTCGGACGAATCGCTGACCAAGGAGATCATCCGCCAGGCCGACCAGCTGCGCGACCCGTTCTTCTTCTTCACTGTCACCCTGCAGGGCCATGGTCCCTATGAGGCCAACCGTTACGCCAAGAACACCATCAAGGTCGAAGGCAATCTTCCCGCTGCCGACAAGCAGGTGCTTGAAACCTATGCGCAAGGCATCAAGGAGGCCGACGACAGCCTGAAGATGCTGATGGACTGGGCCAAGGAGCGCGACCGCGAAACCATCATCGTCCTGTTCGGCGATCACCTGCCGCCGCTCAACACCGTCTATCCGAACACCGGATTCATGAACGACGTTACCGCCTCGCGCAAAGGCTCGCTGGAGCAGATGAAGGCACAGCATGAAACGCCGCTGGTCGTCTGGTCGAACAAGACCGGTCCGGTCAAGGATATCGGCACGATCAGCCCGGCCTTCCTGTCCTACCAGATCCTCAAGCAGGGTGGTTTCGAGCATCCCTATTACACCGAGTTCCTCGGCAATATCTTCGACAAGTACCGGATCATCGACCGCTACATGCTCGTCGATGCCGCCGGTAAGGAAACAGCCTCCTGGGGACGCCAGAAGACCATCCCGCCCCTCATCCGCGATTATCGTTTCCTGCAGCACGACATGATGTTCGGCCAGCGCTACGGCACGGACCGGTTCTTCCAGTCGCATGCCGATCTGTTTGCGAACGCAATGTAAAAAGAAGCGGGGACGCCGGGCCTTCGGCGTTTCCGCAAATCACCGTCATGGGCTAGAACAGGGCAACGTTTTCTGACGGAGCCAGCCCATGTCGCACCTTGACGAAATCTCCCACGTGCTTTTCGGCAAGCCGAGCAGCGAACTTGGCGATATCGAGCGCCGTGTTCTTCATCGCTCCAAAGAGCGCAAGATCGTGTCTCAGGATACTAACGCCGCCTTCGTTGCCGGACAGGGCTTCGGCGACAGGATGGCCGATAGCATTGCCCGTATCGGCGGCTCCTGGGGTTTCATCATCGCTTTCCTGATCTTCCTCGCCGTATGGGCCGTGGCCAATACGATACTGCTGACACGGGATGCATTCGACCCCTACCCGTTCATTTTCCTCAACCTGCTCTTGTCGATGATTGCTGCCCTGCAGGCGCCGATCATCATGATGTCGCAGAACCGGCAGGCGATGAAGGATCGTTTCGACGCTTCGAAGGACTATGAGGTCAATCTCAAATCCGAGGTCGAACTGATTTCGCTGCACCACAAGATCGATACCGTTCTGCTGCGCGAAATCGCCGAGCTTCGCGCCGATGTCGGCCACCTGCAGGAACAGCTTGCGCAATACAGGGATACCGGCAACCCGCAAGCCTAAGCTGCCCGGCCATCCTCCTTGTTCACCTTTCCCCTGTCTCATTTTGCTCCTGATATCCTCCGGGAGGGCTCTATCGAACGAAAATGGCACAACCCTTAATATGTAAATTGCAATAAATAAGAGCGGAACACTAAAAGACGCTTTATTAGCGCGAAAGAAAATTAACGAATGAAGCACACTATATAAGTGTAAAACGATCAGAATTCGGATCGTGCATAAACCTGGGAGTGCGTTTGATGTCTCTCATAAAGGCAATGCGCAAAGATAAAAGAGGCGCCGCTGCGCTCGAATTTGCGATCATCGCGCCGCTGTTTTTCATGACTATTTTCACCATGATCGGCTACGGCATCTATCTCAGTGCCAGCCATGCGATCCAGCAGATCGCCGCGGATGCGGCGCGAACAGCTGTCGCGGGGCTATCGGAAACCGAGAGAAAGAGCCTTGCCAATACATTCATCCAATCGGCCACGTTGGACTATGCCTTCATCAACAAGAAGAAGCTGACGATCGACGTTGAGGACGATGTCCATAACCTCAATCAGTTCACCGTCACGATCGCTTATGATGCCAGTGACTTGCCAATCTGGAAGCTGTTTTCGTTTGCAATGCCCGATGAACAGATCAAGCGCTACGCGACCATCAGGTTAGGAGGAATCTGACATGGCTTATACCCTACTCAAACACGGCGGCATCTTCACGAACACATCCGGCAACATCGGTATATCCAGTGCCCTCGTTCTCCCCCTGCTAGTCCTGTCCCTCGGACTTGGCGTCGACTACGGCTATCTCACGCTGCAGAAACGGGAGATACAGGGCATTGCAGATCTGACCGCCATCGTCGCCGCCTCCGATCTGTCAAACGTCGAAAGTGCAGCCCTCGATCATTTCAAGACCAATGGGCTCAACCTGGCACTTGAAACCAAGGGCGGATTGATCCGCGCCGATGGAAAAGTGATCCCCGACGACCTGAGCGCTCTCAAAAACGGCATCGTCACCATTGTGAAGGGACGCTACGTTCCCGACCCAGCACTTTCAACCGGCCAGCGCTTCATCCCCAACGCCTCCCCCTCGGATGCAGCCCAGGTCTTGATCGAAAAGCAAGGGACCCTTCATCTTGCCGCCATGTTCAGCGCCCCGCCAACGATGAGCGCGATGGGCACCGCTGCCAGTACCAAGCTCGCCGCCTTCTCGATCGGCTCGCGGCTCGCGAGCTTAAATGGCGGCATCCTCAATCAGCTGCTCGGGCAGATGCTCGGCACGACGATTTCCCTCAAGGTCATGGATTACCAGGCACTCGTGGATGCGGATATCAATGTCCAGCCCTTCCTGAAGAGCGTCGCCACCCGTCTGAACCTGACTGCGGCAACCTATGATGATGTATTGAAGGCCAATCTGACCATGCCGCAGCTCCTTGCCTCGATGCAAGCCGTCCAGGGGCTTGCCAGTACGGCAACATCAGCCTTGAAGGCTCTGGAAACGGCCAGCCACAACAACAAGAAGACCTTCACTCTGTCGCAGATCCTCAACATCGATCCGAAAAAAGGACTGAAAGTCGATGCCGGATCAAACTGGCAGATGAAGATCAGCGCACTCGACATCGTCTCGACGGCAGCAGCACTTGCCAACGGCAAGAACCAGATCTCGCTTGCAGCCATAGCGGGCCTCCCCGGCATCGCCTCCGCCAGCGTCAAGCTCGCCATCGGCGAGCCGCCGGTCACGACGCCGGCGCACCGGCTTGGTGCTCCGGGCTCCGCCGTGCGCACCGCGCAGACCCGGCTTGCCATCGAGGTCAACATCGATGGGCTATCACTCCTGGCCGGCTTGAAGATCAAACTACCGATCTATGTCGAAGTCGCCTATGCGGAAGGTAAGCTGGCCGATATCCGTTGTTATGGCGGCTCCAATACAAATGCCAGCGTCTCCATCGATGTTGTTCCGGGCGTCGCGGAAGTGGCGATCGGTACGGTCGACCCGTCGGTGCTGTCGGACTTCAGCGACGACGCCCGGGTCGAAAAGGCCCGGATCGTCGACTCTGCGCTGCTCAAAATCGACGGTATCGCACATCTGGAGACCAAGAATATGCAGCCGCAGCGGTTGACTTTCAGCCCATCCGAAGTCGCTGCAAATGCCGTCAAGACTGTCTCGACCAAAGACATCCTGACCTCGGCAACGCAGACCCTGCTCAATAACCTCGATGTCGATATCCAGGTGCTGTTCCTGACACTGGGCAGCCCCAAACTTGTACAGGCGGCACTTGCACAGACATTGGGCGCCGTCACTCCAGCAATCGATACGCTTCTGTACAACGTACTCCTCGCCGTCGGCGTCCGCGTCGGCGAAGCAGACGTCCGTGTGACCGGCGTCAACTGCCTGCAGCCGGTTCTGGTCCAGTAAACGTCACACTCTGGTTTCTCTTCCTCCTGACCGGACGGTAACTTTGCCATCCGGTCTTTTTTTTGAATAAAATACGTCGAAGAGCCGTTCTGTCTTTTGACTTCCTTGCTGAAACTAACGATGGACTTGAAACGTTTTGCGAGTGACATATGCCCATAATACGGCCCTGGTCGATTCCCGGCCCGACACAATACCTCAAGGGACGTGCACGAAAATCATGACCGGCATACAGCCATCAACGATCGACAATCCTGATCCAGGTTCTGCCACCGGCTTAGACGCATTTGCAGCGAACCCTGCATTGCTTCCGGTGCTGCAGCAGGGTGCGCGGCATCTGATCGAGCTGTATGATCATTTTCCAAGGATTGCCCGGCTGGTCGCCTCACAGCAGAAATGGCTGCTTACCCAGGCAGCATACGCCTTGCATCTGCAACGCGATCCGGCTGACCCGCTATCCGGCATCACCGCCTCAAGGCTTCTCGACAATGTCGTTGAATTTGGTGCCGCAAGCCGAAACACCGCAACCGCTTTTCTGGCCGAACTGCTGGCTTACAAACTCATCCGCGACGTAGCGGTTTCGACCAGCAAGCGCAGCCGCCCGATGGAACCGACGGAGACCAGCCATGAGGCTATGGGCCTGTGGTTTCGCGGCCAGATGCGAAGCCTTGACCTGCTCGACGGAGGGGACCGTGTGGTGCAACTTGCGGCCACGCCGGAGATTTTCCACAAAGCGCAGCCGCTGGCAGCAAAATGGCTGATCGCCGACAGGGAATGGCGCGAACCGCCTGTCAGTATTTCGACCTTTGTCTGGACGGAATATGGCGGCCTCATCCTCGACGACTTTGTCGCACGCATCATCAATCCGGAGCCTGTGGATGGGCTTTACTGGGTCGAAGACCTGCGCTTTGCCGAACTCTCCAGCCATTATTCCCTGTCACGCACCCATGTCCGCCGCCTGTTTGCCCGTGCGGAAGCCCTGGGATCGCTGGGCTGGCAGGATCGCAGCGCCACCAGAAACAGGATATGGGCAACGGCAGCCTTCATCGAAGACTACAAGCGCTGGCAATCCATCAAGTTCTGCGCGCTGGACCGCGCCTATCACGAAGCCTTGCGCCTGATCAAAACGGCTGCCCAGCCTCCAGACAGACGCTGATCCGTCATCAACAAATCAGATGCGGGATTGGGCGAATTTCGGCAGATCGTCGGTGATTTCATAAAAATCGCCCTTGTCGGCGCAGAAGATATGGTAGCCGATGGACAAGTTCGTCGGCTCATCGAAGACCCCCGCCATGATCGACGAATAATCATCGCCATCCCTCTTCCAGAACAATGCCGAGCCGCAGGTCCTGCAAAAACCGCGGCGGGCATCCGGGCTAGAACGATACCAGGTGACGTTTTCAGCGCCCTCAAGCTGCAAATCACTATCGGCGATATTGGTGGCGGCATAATAAAGCCCCGTCTGCCTACGGCATTGGGAACAATGACAGGCGATCACTTCGCGCAGCGTCCCGCGTGTCCGGAAACGCACGGCGCCGCAATTGCATGATCCGGTATTCTCTTCTGTCATGTCCAAACCCTTGAAATCCTGTATTGGCCCGCCCCCGCGGCCATGAAAAAACCGGGTCAGCTTCGTCAGCCAACCCGGTTCTGTCAATTTCAATTCGCTCAAGCAGCAATCAGCAGCGCTGATCAGCCGTTGACGACCATCCGCTTTTCGTCGCGGCCGCCCTTCATGCGCTCGGCAAGCAGGAAGGCCAGTTCGAGCGCCTGGTCGGCGTTGAGACGCGGGTCGCAATGGGTGTGGTACCGATCACCAAGGTCGGCGCCCGACAACGCACGGGCGCCGCCGGTGCATTCCGTCACGTCATTGCCGGTCATCTCGATATGGATGCCGCCCGGATGCGTACCCTCGGCGCGGTGGATCTGGAAGAAGCTTTCGACTTCCGACAGGATGCGCTCGAACGGACGGGTCTTGTAGTTGTTGAGCGTGATCGTGTTGCCGTGCATCGGATCGCACGACCAGACGACCTTGCGGCCTTCCTTCTCGACCGCGCGGATCAGGCGCGGCAGGTTTTCTGCAACCTTGTCGTGGCCAAAGCGGCAGATCAGCGTCAGACGGCCGGCTTCGTTCTGCGGGTTGAGCAGGTCGATCAATTCGATCAAGCCGTCAGCCGTCAGCGACGGACCACACTTGAGCCCGAGCGGGTTCTTGATGCCGCGGCAATATTCGATATGCGCGTGGTCGGCCTGGCGCGTGCGGTCGCCGATCCAGATCATGTGGCCCGACGTGGCATACCAGTCGCCCGAGGTCGAATCGACACGGGTGAGCGCCTGCTCGTAACCAAGCAGCAGTGCCTCATGGCTGGTGAAGAAATCGGTCTCGCGCAGGTTCGGATTGGTTTCCGGCGTGATGCCGATCGCCTTCATGAAATCCATGGTTTCGGAGATCCGGTCGGCGAGCTTGCGGTAGCGCTCGGCCTGCGGGCTTTCCTTGACAAAACCGAGCATCCACTGGTGCACGTTGTCGAGATTGGCATAGCCCCCCATCGCGAAGGCGCGCAAAAGGTTGAGCGTCGCAGCCGACTGGCGGTAAGCCATGATCTGGCGCTCAGGATCCGGAATACGGGCCTTCTCGGAGAATTCGATACCATTGATGATATCGCCGCGATAGCTCGGCAGCTCAATATCGCCCTGCTTCTCGATATTGGAGGAGCGCGGCTTGGCGAACTGACCGGCAATGCGGCCGACCTTGACGACCGGCTGCTGGGCACCAAACGTCAGCACGACGGCCATCTGCAGGAACGCGCGGAAGAAGTCGCGGATGGTGTCCGCGCCATGTTCGGCAAAGCTCTCGGCGCAATCGCCGCCCTGCAGGAGGAAACCCTTGCCTTCCGAGACATTGGCTAGCTGGCTCTTCAGACGGCGCGCCTCACCGGCAAAAACCAGCGGCGGATAGGTCGCGAGCTGCGCTTCGGCGGCGGCAAGCACTGCCATATCCGGGAAGTCCGGCACCTGCTGGATGGGCTTCTGCCGCCAGCTGTTCGGGGTCCAATTCTGTACCATGATACTCACCTGTTCATCAACCGGTCTTCTTCGCCGGCATGGTCTCCGAAAGTCCGGGGCTTATAGACCTTGTCAGGCTGCTTGTATAGCCTTGCGAGCAGGCTGGTGCCCCTGCCACGCACCATGTCAGAAATCGGGAAATCCAATCGAGCCGCGCCCACTCGTCCCGCTCCAACGGGTCCGCCAACGGATCGGTTTTCGTCCGTGTGATACGCCTCGTTTCCGCGTCGGCGGCCATCATCCATTCCGGGTTCATTACGATCCTCCTTGTCCGCTTGCGATGCCCGACAGGTAATCGTTTGTGGCAGGCGACCGTAGAAGCACGGCTGAAACATGCGTTTCACGCGTGTTGGATGCCATGCCCCGTCGTCTGCGCTATACTGCCCGTAAAAGGAGCCATCCATCTTGAACGAAGTCGATTGGAACGATCTGAAGCTCTTCTTTCACGTGGCGTCGGAAGGCGGGCTCGCCGGGGCTGCGGCTTTGGCCGGATTAAGCGCGCCGACGATCGGCAGACGCATGCTGGCGCTTGAGCGCACCATGGGACGCACATTGTTCATTCGCAGCCAGCAGGGTTACCGTCTGGCGCCCGACGGCGAGGTGCTGATTCTGCATGTCGAGACCCTGCGCAAGACGGTGTCCGAAATTACGCGCTGGCACGGCGATGCCTTCTCGCTTCCGATCGTGTCCATCGGCGGGGACATCTGGCTCGGCGGGTTCGTGGCCTCACGCTCGATGGAGCTTCGTGGAAAAGCGGACGGCTTTCGCCTGTGCTGCAAGCGGCTGTTGCCGGAAGAGGATCTCACCTTCCGCCACGGCATGATCGCGATGTTTTACGAACAGCCGCGCAGCGGCAACTTTGCCGTCAGAAAGTCGGTCAATGTTGCCTACAGCGTCTACCGCTCAAAAGAAGAGCGGTGGAACGGTGATCTCCCATGGATATCGATGGGGACGGAAGTTGCAGCGTCAGCGGCCGAGAAATGGGTATTCCGCCACCATGAACAGAACATCCATAGCTGGACTAATGCACCGGAGCTTTTGCTAAAACTCATCGGCGCTGGAGCCGGGCGCGGTGTTCTCCCCCTGTTTTTAGGCGATGCCCTGCCCGGCCTGATCCGCGACGGCGAGCCGATAGAAGAGCTGACGCATCCCGTCTGGCTCACCGTCAATGACGATGACCGGCAACGGCCGGAGGTGCGCCTGACGCTCGACCGACTGGCCGATTTGCTTAAGCGCAACGCCGCGCTGTTTTCCGGCCAGGACACCACGGCACCCCGACAGCAAAACGCCCTTACTGCCGTTCCCCGTTCCTGATCCGGTAGCTCGGATTGTACATCGTCACCAATTCTTCCGACGCTGTCGGGTGCACGGCCATGGTGCGATCGAAATCGTCCTTGGTGCAACCGGCTTTCAGCGTAATTGCAAGCAATTGCGCCATTTCGCCAGCCTCGTGGCCGAGAATGTGAGCGCCGAGAACCTTGCGGTCAGTTGCATTGACGATCAGCTTCATGATCGTCTTTTCGCTGCGCGCCGAAAGCGTCGCCTTCATCGGCCGGAATTCCGCCCGGTAGATTTCCAGGTCGTCGAATTTCTTCGCGGCCGCGTCTTCCGACAGCCCGACCGTACCGATTTCCGGCTGCGAGAACACCGCAGTAGCGATCAGATCATGATCAGGGGATGTCGGATTGCCCTTGTACTCCGTTTCGATGAAGCACATCGCCTCATGGATCGCCACAGGCGTCAGCTGAACGCGGTCGGTCACATCACCCAGCGCATAGACGCCAGGTGCGCTGGTGCGCGAAAACGCGTCGATGATGATCGCGCCGCGCTCGTTGACCGCAACGCCCGCCGCCTCAAGGCCAAGCCCCTTTGTGTTCGGCACGCGCCCGAGCGCCAGCATCACCTGATCCGCGGTCAATGCGCCGTGCTTCATCGTCTCGGCCACCAGCCTGCCGTCGGCATTCCTGGTGACGGACTGGATCAGGTCCTCGCACAGGATACGGATACCCTTCTGTTCCATCGCCGCATGCAGGCCGCGCCGCATGTCCTGGTCGAAGCGTGACAGGATTTCCTTGCCGCGATAGATCAGCGTCGTCTCGACACCGAGACCATGGAAGATATTGGCGAATTCGACAGCGATGTAGCCGCCGCCGGCAATGACGATCGATTTCGGCAGCTCCGGCAGATCGAAGGCTTCGTTCGAGCTGATGCAGAGTTCGTTGCCCGGCAGCGCATCGTGCGGCGTCGGATGACCGCCGACGGCGATGACGATCCTCTCGGCCGTCACCGTTCTGCCGCTGTCCAGCAGCTTGATCGTGTTCGGTCCGGTCAGCTCAGCCCTGGTGTGCAGGATTTCGGCTCCGGCATTGGCCAGCCCCTTCTGGTAGAGCCCCTCCAGCCGGGTGATTTCCTTGTCCTTGGCGGCAACCAGCTTTTTCCAGTCGAACGTGCTTTCGCCGACGGCCCAGCCAAACCCTTCGGCATCCTCGAAATGCTCGGCAAACTGCGAGGCATAGACGTAGAGCTTCTTTGGAACGCAGCCACGGATGACGCAGGTGCCGCCATAACGGAATTCCTCGGCAATCGCCACCTTCTTGCCCATCGCTGCGGCAAGCCTGCCGCTGCGCACGCCGCCGGAACCGCCGCCAATAACGAAGAGGTCATAATCGAAAGAAGCCATGATGAAATACTCCCGGCAGGGTCATATGCGAAGGAAGGCGGGCACGGGTAAGGCGGCGGTCGCGAAGGACGGATACGGCGCCTCACCGGCGATTCCGCCGTGTGATGGTGATATAGGGTGGCTGGATACAAAATGAAAAGCCCGGAATGACCCGGGCTTAAGCAATTCGACATGAGGCACGCGACCGGTCAACCGGCAGCCGTTCCTTACTGCGCAGGCGTCACCGGAGCCGTGCCATCGATCGGCTGCTGACCGGCGGTCAGGGTCGCGCTCAGATCCTTGGTTGCAGCCGCGTTCAGATCGCGGGAGATGCCGGCAGCCCAGATGTCGGCAGCCTTGACCATTTCGCGCGAAGCGATCGGGCCGTCGTTCAAAAGCTTCTTGCCGGCATCGGACGTGTAGAATGTCGCGATCGCGTTCAGCTGCTCGACGGTAAAGGTCTTGGCATAGATCGTTGCCGCTTCACGCTCCAGATCGGCGCGGCGGGCAGCCAGCTCAAGCGCCTTGGCGTCGACCGTCTTGGAAATCAGGTCTTCGTAGTTCGGCGAGGACTGGATGAGCGTCGTCTTCAGGCGTTCAGCCAGGTTCGGCAGGATGTTGTCAAAACCGTTGGTGGCGTTGATGGCAGCGATTGCGGCCCGTGCGGCCTTGATCTGCTCATCGGTTACATCCTGCGCCCGCAGGGTCGGAACCATGACGGCGGAAAAGATGATGGCCGTTGCAGCCATTGTACGGCCGAGACCTGCGAAATTGATCATGTCTGTAACGCTCCTGTCAGTTGATGCCGGGTTGCGCGCGCGCCTTGCATCCGCGAACCCCTGCATAATCCAATTTTAAAGCTGTCGCCACAATAACGGGCACTCCCGATCGGCGGCGACGCTGATAACAATCCTGCGCGGCCAAGTCGGCCGCAACCGGTCAAGCCGTCATCACCCTCGCCCCCGCCGGACCGGCGATGATGGCAAGAGAGGCGATGCCGATGAAAAGCCCATGTTCGACCACGCCGGGAATGGCGTTCAGTTCGCGTGCAAGCGCATCTGCATCAGGAATGCGGCCAAAAGATGCGTCCAGTATCAGATGTCCACCGTCGGTCATGAACGGCCCATCGCCGGAAGCGCGGACATCGATTTCGCCGGAAAGTCCGATCCGTGCGGCAAGTTTTTCAACGGCGATACGCGTGGCGCCCAGCCCGAAGGCATTGACTTCGATCGGCAGCTTGAAAGCACCGAGCGTCTCCACGACTTTGGTTTCGTCGGCGATCACGATCATCCGTGCGGATGCGCAGGCAACGATCTTTTCGCGCAGAAGTGCGCCGCCGCCGCCCTTGATCAGCCGCAGCATCGGATCCACCTCGTCCGCGCCGTCAATGGTCAGGTCGAGCTCGGGAAGGTCCTCGAGCGACTTCAGCGGCACGCCGAGTTCAAGGCAAAGCCGCGCCGTGCGCTCCGATGTCGGCACCCCCTCGACCCGAAAACCACCAGCTACTTTTTCGGCCAGCAGCCGGACGAATTCCTCCGCCGTCGAGCCGGTTCCGATACCAAGCCTCATGCCGTCTTCGACATAGTCGAGTGCTGCCGCTGCAGCCTTGATCTTCATTTGACGGGCGTCCATGCGCCACAATCTCCTCAAAACGCACCGATAGGCCACCGAAAAACCCGGTGCCGATCATTCCGCTGAGACGTTTACACGGCTGCAACGGCAAACAAAAGCCCCAATAGCAGCCAGAATGCAAAAGCAAACCAGGCGCTGTGACGTAAAGTTGCGATTGCTTTTCTCCCCCGCTTCCCCTACCCGGATGACAACATTTCCCCCAAGTTTCAAGAGGTTCCAGTGTCCGCATCCGTTGTCGTGTTTGATCTTGATGGAACCCTCGTCGATACTGCGCCCGATCTGGTCGCCAGCCTCAACCATGCGGTGACGCAGGCCGGCCTTGCGCCGGTGACCTATGACGACCTGACGCATCTCGTCGGCCACGGCGCCAGGGCGATGATCGAGCGCACCTTCACGCTGCGCGGCCAGACGCTTTCCAGCCAAGACCTCGACTGGCAGATGAAGGAATTCATCGACTTCTATCATGGCTCGATGCCGGGCGATTCTTTCCCCTATCCCGGCGTCGTCACCGCCATGGACCGCCTGTCTGCCGCCGGCTACACCCTTGCCGTCTGCACCAACAAGCTGGAAATGCTGGCCAGAAGCCTGCTGGAGGGACTTGGCCTGACATCCCGCTTCGCCGCCATTACCGGCGGCGACACCTTTCCGGTGCGCAAGCCCGATCCCGAACACCTGCTGTCGACCATCCGTCTTGCCGGCGGTTCACCGGAGAAATCGGTGATGGTCGGCGACAGCCTCAACGACATTTTGGTGGCGAAAAACGCATCCGTTCGCTCGATCGGCGTTCCCTTCGGCTATTCCGACGTTCCGATCGAAAGCCTGCAGCCGGACATCATCGTCCGGCATTTCGATGAACTGACCCCCGACCTGATCGGGCGCCTGATCGCGCGGGCGTAATGATCGCCGGGACACAAAAAAGGCGGCTCGAAGCCGCCTTTTTTGATGGACTGATCCGATGGACCGTTGTCAGCCTTCGGCACGGCGTGCCTGACGGGTGGCTTCGAGGGCGCGTTCCATATACATGTCGCGATCGTAGACATCGTGGAAATATTCGACCGCTCCGTCCTTGTTCGGCCACGCCGTGAAATAGGCGACATAGACCGGAATCCTCTCCGGTACGGACACGCCCTTGTTGCGGCCGCCGGCGATCTGCTTGCCGATATCCTCGACAGACGTTCCGAGCACGGCAGCGGCCATCCGGCGCGGATCGGCCAGACGCACGCAACCGTGGCTGAGCGCCCGGTCGTCCTTCTTGAAGAAGCTCTTCGACGGCGTGTCGTGCATGTAGATCGCATGCGTATTAGGAAACAGGATCTTCAGTTCGCCCAGCGCATTGTCGCTGCTTGGCGGCTGGCGCACGGCGACACCGGCCGTCGAGCCGTTCCAGTTGACATCATAGGACGACACCGGACGCCCCTTGAGTTCCACCTGATAGCCAAGACGATCGAGATAACCCGGATCGTTGCGCAGTTTGGGCAGCATCTCGTTGATGATGATCGACTGCGGCACGCCCCAATAGGGGTTGAACTCGACGGTCTGGATTTCGTCTTCAAAGAAGAATGTCTGATGCGCCTTGGAACCGACGACAACCCGCATCGAGAACTGCTCGGCGCCCTGATCGTGATAATAGACCATGTAGGCGGGCTGATTGATGAAGACGTAGCGGTTGCCGAGATCGGCGGGCAGCCAGCGGGCCTGCTCCATGGCAATCCGAACTTTCGCGGCCTTGCTTTCGGTCGTGTCCCCACCCGTCAGGATGCGGATCGACGCCTTGCCGACGACGCCGTCCGGCGTCAGGCCGTGCTCCTTCTGGAAGCCCTCGACCAGCGCCACCAGTTCCGGCGTATAGTCCGGCGTTCCCTGATAAGCGGAGAGGGTCAGCGAATGTTCGACCTTCAGCGCATCGGAGCCCTTGACACGGATGGCAGCGACGACATTGGCCAATTCCGGATTGCTGATACCCGGCTTCAACAAAGTGCCCGGCGCGATCGTGATCCGTGGTGCATCGCCGGTCTGTGCCTGCAGCGTCGCCAGTTCCCGCTTCAGCGCCAGGAATTCAACGCCGGAAGGCGTCTGGGAATTGAGGTAGGCAGCGACATCGTGGCTTCTGGCGATATTTTCCAGCTTGCCCTTCAGGTTGACGTCCTTGCGCTTAAAATCGTGATAGCCGGAAATCTTGTTCGGATCGATGCGGCCACGTACCGTGTCGGCGATATAGGTGAGTGTTGCGGCGGACAGCTGGATCTCGAACTCGACCAGCGCCTTTTCCCGCGATGCCATGTCGTTGCGGTCGAATGTATCGGAGGGCGCATTGATGGCATAATCCTGGGGATCAAGACCGACGCTTGCCGCCTGCCCCAAGACGGTCAGTGCTGCCTTGGCGGCTGTGTTTGGCGCTTCGCCGTCAATCCAGACAAACCCATCGCGGCCGGCATAAAAATTCTCGATTGCCTTGGCGACGTCGGCCGGAGCGTAGGCGGTGACTTCGGGAAGAAACTGGCGGGCATCGGCGAGCGCGGCAGTCGGCGCCGGCGGCAGGACGTCGCTACGGACGGAGCCAGTCACCACCGGATCGACGAGCTTTGCCGTGGCGATGCGGCGCAGCGGCTCGGCCTTGTAGGTGTAGTATTGTGGCGAGGTCACCTTCGGCAACGGACGCGCGGCCTGTTTCTGCACGGGCTGCATCTGCTCGACGCCCGGCAGGGGCTGATACTCTTCGACAACGGGCTTTTTCTTCCGGAAGAGATCCAGAAGATTCAATGCCTCGGCGCGCTGGACACCGAGAGAGGCGAACGCACACCCGGTCATCAGTGTCACGATCGCAGCGGTCTTCATCAATTTCATAGGTTCACTCGTCCCCGTATCGCATTGCCGCCACCAGCGGTTCGCGCCTGATGCACCGTCATGTCACCAGGCTTTCGTACTTATAAGAAAGGATGGTGAATGAAAAGGAAACGCGCGCCTTGGAAAGCCTCTGCAGACCGTCACAAATGTGTGAGGGCGGCTGCATGAAGAAGACGGATCAGGACATCCAAAAATTTGAATTCCCTGCATTATTTCTTCACGGCGAAAGAAAATCCGCGCGCTGCACAAAAACTGCGGAAAACGCTGGCTAAACTATCCGCCCGCTTGTGTCTGAAAAGGCACATGCTGACCGGCGCCCGGACGTGCGAACGGTCATCGCAGCGAGCAATCGCAGGAAACATCCAACGGACGGTATTTTAAACGATTGTAGCGTGGCACCCGCCCCTGCAACCTCTTTACAAGCACCGGCCAACTGGGCCAGAGAGAACCGCATCACAGCTTCGGACCGCCGCACCCGGCGGCCAAATCCACCTTCCGGTGTCGCCGCCCGGCCTTGAAACCGCCCCGGTCCTACACCGCATGACGAAAGCAGGGATTACGATGACATCAACGCGCACGGAAACAGATACGTTCGGCCCGATCGAAGTCGCCAGCGACCGCTACTGGGGCGCGCAGGCACAACGCTCGCTCGGCAATTTCAAGATCGGCTGGGAAAAGCAGCCGCTGTCGATCGTGCGTGCGCTCGGCATCGTCAAGCAGGCCGCCGCCCGCGCCAACATGGAACTGCAAGGGCTGGACCCGACCGTCGGCAAGGCAATCATCGAAGCCGCTCAGGAAGTCATCGACGGCAAGCTCAACGATCACTTCCCGCTCGTGGTCTGGCAAACCGGTTCCGGCACGCAGTCGAACATGAACGCCAATGAAGTCATCTCCAATCGGGCGATTGAAATGCTCGGCGGCGTCATGGGCTCGAAGAAGCCGGTGCATCCGAACGACCACGTCAACATGAGCCAGTCGTCGAACGACACCTATCCGACGGCCATGCATATCGCTTGCGCCGAGCGCGTCGTCCACGACCTCCTGCCGGCGCTGAAGCACCTGCATGCGGCGCTCGTCGCCAAGGTGAAGGCATTCGACCACATCATCAAGATCGGCCGCACCCATACGCAGGACGCCACCCCGCTGACGCTCGGCCAGGAATTTTCCGGTTACGCCGCCCAGGTCGCCTCCTCGATCAAGCGCATCGAAATGACCCTGCCTGGCCTCTGCGAACTCGCCCAGGGCGGCACGGCCGTCGGAACAGGCCTCAACGCGCCGATCGGCTTTACCGAAAAGGTTGCCGAGGAAATCGCTGAGATTACCGGCATCGCCTTCGTCACCGCACCCAACAAGTTCGAGGCGCTGGCCGCTCATGATTCGATGGTGTTCAGCCACGGCGCCATCAACTCGGCTGCCGCTGCCCTGTTCAAGATTGCCAACGACATCCGCTTCCTCGGCTCCGGTCCTCGTTCGGGCCTTGGCGAACTTTCGCTGCCTGAAAACGAGCCAGGCTCGTCAATCATGCCAGGCAAGGTCAATCCGACCCAGTGCGAAGCCCTGACGCAGGTCTGCGTCCAGGTCTTCGGCAACAACGCAGCGCTGACCTTTGCCGGCAGCCAGGGCCATTTCGAACTCAACGTCTACAATCCGTTGATGGCCTATAACTTCCTACAGTCGGTACAGCTCCTGTCCGACGCCGTGGTCTCCTTCACCGACAATTGCGTTGTCGGCATCGAAGCCCGCGAAGACAACATCAAGGCGGCACTTGACCGCTCGTTGATGCTGGTGACGGCACTGGCCCCGAAGATCGGCTATGACAATGCCGCCAAGATCGCCAAGACCGCCCACAAGAACGGCACGACCCTGCGCGAAGAAGCGGTTGGCGGCGGTTACGTCACAGACGCCGAGTTCGACGCGGCGGTTCGCCCCGAAACGATGATCAGCCCGTCCTGAGACAACACCGACGCAATCTGAGGTAGATTATTCGGGCAGCCATTTCGGCTGCCCGTTTTCATTTGGCAACCCGGCAGGCTTTATCTACGTGCAATCTAATTGACCAAATTCGCCAAACGTTAAGCCTTCCAAAATCTTTAACCCCTAAAACTAGCGGCTGGAGACAACAAAACAGGAGCTTGCCATGCAAGCGGCTTCGAACAAGGCCCAAATACCCGACATCGCAGCGCAGGTAACCTATGCGATGCGCATCATGGGTATCTCGCCGCTACCACGCAACTATGAGCTTTATTACGAAGCCTATATCGGATCCAATCCCAAATTGACCAAGGAACTGGCAGCGCTCGGAAGCCGTGCAACCCAGGAAGAACTGGACGAGATCGGCGCCCGCTACTTCGCGCATTTTCATCACGCCGCCGGTATCGATCGGGCCCACAATCACCTGGCCAGCGAACTCGGCGATCTTCTCAAGCTGCTCAGAGACGAACAGTTCGCGCTCGAGAACTATAACAAGCTGCTGGACGAGACTTACCAGAACATCACCGGTAAAAGCAGTTCCAGCGCGGAAATCCTGCGCCAATGCGTCAGCCTTTTGACCGAGGCGACGGCGGACACGATGAGCCAGGGCAAGGAACGAGCCGAAAACGTGTCGATGAAGTCCTTCGAGATGGAGGTCATCCGCCAGGAACTCGACGAATACAAGCGAATCGCCAATACGGATTCGCTGACCCGCCTTGCCAACCGCCGGGCGTTCGACGAGAAACTGGCCTCGATCTATAATTCCGAACAACAGCGCAGCTTTACTGGCCTTTTGATTGCCGACATCGACCATTTCAAGAAGGTCAACGACAGCTACGGTCACCCGGTCGGCGACAAGATTCTGGCTACCGTCGGCACGGTCATCCGCGCCAACCTGCGCCGCGACGCCTTTGTGGCGCGCACCGGCGGCGAGGAGTTTGCCATCATTCTGGCGGACAGCAGTCTTGAGGAGAGCCTGCAGGTGGCCGAGCGCATTCGCAATGCGCTGGCGACCACGCCCTTCAAGAATTCCAAGACCGGCGTCAATTACGGCCCGATCACACTGTCCGTCGGTGTCTGCCAGGCATCGCATGCCGACGACCCGACCGATCTCTACAACAAGGCCGACATCGCGCTCTATTGCGCCAAGAACGCCGGCCGCAACAGGACGATCCTGTTTGAAGAGGGCATGAAGAAGGATACCGGCAAGAACTGGCTGATCTACCGCAAATAGGCGGCAATGCCATTGTTGGACCGGGGCGCCCAAGTGGCGCCCTTTGTTATGCCCCCAGGAAACAGCTAACTACCGGCAGGCCGAAACACCGGCCGCCTTGGCGATGGCGATCAGTTCTGGGCGGTATTCGAAATGCATGGTGTCGTAGTGATACCAGCGCCCGCCCCAGATAAAGCCGTGCCGCTCGAAGGCATCGACGATGACAATCGGATATTTGTTGCTGTACCGCGCTACCCTGCCCGGCTTGCCGCCTGACCAGATCCAGTAATCCGCATATTTGGTGTTGATATCGATCGCCGCGCCAAAACTGTGAACCGACATGTTCGATGCGCCTGACACCTTGCGCCAGTTGAAGGTACCGGCCGACGGCGCCAGAAACGCCTTCATGCCCGGTATGGCCTTCAACTCATCCCGCACTTTTTCAAGCGCCGCGGCAGCCCCCTGCCGTTTGGTGACGCGCAGTGTTTTGCCGAACCAGTCGACCGGCACCAGCGATGCCTCTACCTCGCTTGCCGATTTGCCGTAAAGCCGCATCATCAGCGCGTCGCCGCGAATGCGGCCCGGATCGACATTGACGGCAGGTTTGGTCTCGCACGGACCTGCCGGATAAAGCTGAGATAGGCTGTCTTCGATATCGCCCGTCGCCAGTTTTTCCGCATGGTTTTTGACCTTGCCGTCATCGACCGGCAGCAAGCGACCGTCGCGAAAACGGATCGCTCCGTCTTCATGCTTTGCAAGTGAGCCGGGATAGGCAGAGACCAGCAAATCCAGTTTCTGAGCAAGCGTCAGATCGGCAGCCGCCAATGGAAACGCTGAAGCCAGCATGGCTGCAAATGTCAGGCTGGCGAGCGTCCGGTCAATCGACCGTGACATTGATATAGTCGCCGTCGGCACCCCGGAAAATCTGCACGTTGATGACGGAGCCGCCCCGCAACAGCGCACGGGCAGCACGGCTCTCGATCGTGCCGTATTCGATCATGCGTTCGGCCTTTTCGCGGTTCTTGGCCGAGGCAAAGAAACTGTCGCCTTCATCGCCGGGCTGGCTGACGCCGTAGCGGTGATAATTCGCCCGGTCCTGCCGGATGACCTGCCATGGCTCGGTGAGTGCCTCGCCATTGGAATTATAGAGGTCTTCGTCGCCGATATAGGCGTTGTATTGCTCGACGAGCCTATCGGCCCTGGCAGCACCTGCAGAAAGGCCGATCGCCATTACGGTTGTCAGAAAAGCGGTCCTGTATTTCATGTGTGTCCCCCAACAGACGGTAACTGTGCTCCGCATCCATCTAACGAAACAGGATGCCCGTTGCTGAAAAAACGTTTCGCCGCAGCGTTTTATTCGACCGGTCTTGCTCCGCTACCACATGGTTTTTGCGGCGCGCTCCGGCCATTCGCGGTCATAGGTCTCCTTGTCGAAATCCGCTTTGGCAGCTTTGAGCAGCGTCCCCGGCGTCGGCAGGGACTGCGGATCGACAAAACGCTCGGGATTCCAGATCTGCGATCGGATCAGCGCCCGGGCGCATTGAAAATAGACCTCACCGATGGTGACAACGATGACGCTGCGCGGATGTTTGCCATCGACCTCGAACGAACCGGTCAGCTCTGGATCGACGCTGACCACGGCCGTGCCGTTGATCCGCATCGTCGTGTTGGAGCCGGGGATGAGGAACATGAGTGCAACGCGCGGATCGCGGACGATATTGGCGAGCGAATCGACCCGGTTATTGCCGCGCCAGTCCGGCATCAACACGGTCTTGTCGTCGGCGATCCGAACGACGCAGGCATCGTCGCCGCGCGGCGAACAGTCGAGCCCTTCCGGTCCGACCGTGGCGAGCGCTGCAAACGGGGCCGCCTCGATCATGCTGGCATAGTCAGGCGTCAGCCCGCTGGTCACCTTGACCAGCGATGCCTCGCTGGTGCTGCCGTAAAGTGCTGTCAGTTCCTCGACCGTGCGAATGATCGTCATGCCGTTCTCCATCGAACCCGTCTCCACCAGCCCTCTTCATGAAGCCGTGGCGATCCTTTCGACCGATAGCATGACGCCTTTATGACAGCACTTACGAAATTCGCTCAGGCAGCCTTTCTACGATCGGTCGCTCCCGCATGAATGAAGGCATTGATCCGCGCGATCACCGGGTCCGCAGAGACGATCCGGCGGTGGCCGAGGCCGTTTGCCCAATCAAGCTCGACATTGTCGCCTGCCGCCGCATAACGGCGCGCATGATCGGCGGAAACTTCCTTGTCATCCTCAGCATGAACAACCAGCACCGGCGTGGTCAGCATGCCGAGAATGCGGGCTGCATCGAACTCTTCCAGCCTGCGGCCGGAAAGCCGGACCACCATATCTTCCAGTGCCGCCTGGGACTTCGCAGACAATTGAAGATATCGTCCAAACCCTTTGAAAAGCCAGGTCATCTCGCTGGGTGCGCCGACCAGCACCATTCTCCTGGCAACATGGGAGGGCACATCGCACACGAGACCGCCCGCAGCACAAGCGAGACTGGCGCCGCCGAACGAATGGCCGACGGCGACGTCAAAGCCGCCGAACTGCCGCCATGCCGCGTCAATCGCTCGCACGGCGGCCGGCATGGTCAAGGTCCGCCCCGGCGAGGCGCCATGTCCCGGCCAATCCAGGGCGACTACCTCGGCGCCGCCGGCCGTCAATCCGCCGATCATGGGTGCCAGATAGTCGCTGCGCGATCCCCATCCATGCACCAGCAGGATGCGTCTGGTCGCGATGCCAGTGGACTGCGCTTCGAAATGCTTTGCCATCACCCAGCCGCCGGCAAAGGACAGCGTGACCAGCCGCGCTCTGGCCATGACGGGTTCTGCCGCCGCCAATGCTGCTTTTTCCTTGCCGCTCTTCGGTTTTCGCGACGGCGTGATGCTGAACAGGCGAAATGCCAGCCGCCCCGCCAACTCGGGTGAGAGCGCCGCAACGGTTTTGAGCGCAAGGCGGGTGACCTTGATCGCAAACGATGCCATAGTGGGATTCCCTTTAAATGTTCAATGATGAACATTATTGTACAACGATGAACAAAAAGCAAGAGACGATCGAACATCATCATTTTCCCTGGGATCATCCGCGTTTCCGCAGTTGGATCGCCGTCGCCCGCGCCTGCCAGCTGATGCAGCAGACGCTGACGCGCAAGCTCGCCGAGCTCGACATCAAGCCGCCGCATCTGGATATCCTGATCAACCTCTATCGTTTCGAAGGCATCTCGCAGCAGGAGCTGGCGCGAAAGCTGCTGGTCGGCCGCTCCAACATGAGCATGCTTCTACCCCAGCTTGAAAAGCGCGGCCTGATTGAGCGGCGCGGCGATGAAAAGGACAAGCGCGTGCTGCGGCTGTCGCTGACGGCAAACGGCCGCCTCCTGACCGAGCAGGCGATGGAGATCCAGACCGCGCTGATCGACAAGTCGCTGGAGAGCGAACCAATCGAGGAGTGCCTGATGGTCGCCCAATCGATGGAGCGGCTGATCCAGCGGCTTTTGAAAGAAGAAGTCGATCTCGACTAGGCAGCGAGATTAACGCGGCTTTTCCGCCTTGTCCCGGGTCATGCCCTTGTCGGCCAGATCCTGTTCGTAAGCCGCAAACAGCGTCTCGCCGGTGGCACCCAGTTCGCGCAGATAATTCCAGGTGAAGATGCCGGTATCGTGGCCATCGTCAAAGCCGATGCGCACGGCATAGTTTCCGGTCGGCGTCATCGAGATGATCGAGACATTGCGCTTGCCGGGCACGGTCAGGCCCTGCCCCGGTCCATGGCCCTGGACTTCTGCCGAAGGCGACAGGACGCGCAGCATTTCCGCCGAAAGATCGAAGGATGTGTCGTCGTTGAAGGCAACCGTCAGTCGGTGGCGGTCCTTCGACACACGCAGTTCAGTCGGCCAGATATCGCTCATGCCATGCAGTCTCCATTGATGCGGAGAGCACTAGCGCAGTTTCCGGCCGGATGGAATTGTTTGCGCGCGTGCGCGTACTTCCTCTGATCATAAGCCCGCACTTCCTCCGATCATAAGAAAGTGTTTCGCGCCTGTTTTGTCATGGTTTTGACCGCTTTAGCCTTGACGCAGGCGGTTTTGGTCACGACATTGAAGGAACAGGGAGAATTGTGTTGAATACCGTCACCATCGACAGGATCGGCGCCCACACGCTGCTCGATGCCAAAACACCGATGATCGACCCGTTCGGGCGGGCCGTCACCTATCTCAGGGTTTCGGTGACGGACCGGTGCGACTTCCGCTGCACCTATTGCATGGCCGAAAACATGACCTTCCTGCCGAAGAAGGACCTGTTGACGCTGGAGGAACTGAACCGGCTCTGTTCCGCCTTCATCGCCAAGGGCGTGCGAAAGCTGCGGCTGACCGGCGGCGAACCCTTGGTGCGCAAGAACGTCATGTTCCTGGTACGCGAACTCGGCAAGCATGTTCATTCGGGCAAGCTTGACGAACTGACGCTGACCACCAACGGCTCGCAACTGTCGAAATTCGCCGCCGAGCTTGCCGATTGCGGCGTGCGGCGCATCAACGTCTCGCTCGATACACTCGATCCTGAAAAATTCAAGCAGATCACCCGTTGGGGTGAATTGTCGAAGGTCATGGAAGGCATCGATGCCGCGCAGGCCGCCGGCATCCACGTCAAGATCAACGCCGTGGCGCTCAAGGGCTTCAACGACGCGGAAATCCCCGGCATGATGCGCTGGGTGCATGGGCGCGGTATGGACCTGACGCTGATCGAAACCATGCCGATGGGCGAGATCGACGAGGATCGCACTGACCACTACCTGCCTCTGTCGGAGATGCGCGACCGCCTTGCCGAACAGTTCAGCCTGTCGGACATCGCCTACAAGACCGGCGGCCCTGCGCGTTATCTGCAGGTCGCCGAAACCGGCGGCCGGCTTGGCCTGATCACGCCGATGACCCATAATTTCTGCGAGAGCTGCAACCGCGTCCGCCTGACCTGCACCGGCACGCTCTACATGTGCCTCGGCCAGAACGATGCCGCCGACCTGCGCACGGCACTACGCGCCTCCGATGACGACGCCTACCTGTCGAGCGTCATCGACGAGGCCATCACCCGCAAGCCCAAAGGCCACGACTTCATCATCGACCGCACCCGCAACAAGCCCGCCGTCGCTCGCCACATGAGCGTTACCGGCGGCTAAAAGACAAACGTGTTCAGGATAGGCGCGGGATATCGATGTCGGTCACAAGGATGCATCACGACGAGCTTGATATTAACAAGCCGCTCGTAAACCGCCTGATCGCGGAACAGTTTCCGGCCTGGACCGGCCTTCCTCTTGAACCCGTCCTGTCGGCCGGCACGGACAACGCCATCTACCGGCTGGGAGATGACATGGCCGTGCGTCTGCCCCGTCTTAGCGGCGCTGCCCTGCAGGTGGAGAAGGAAAGCCTCTGGCTCCCTCGCCTTGCCCCGCATCTGCCGCTCGCAATTCCGGTTCCGCTGGCGCTCGGCATCCCCGCTGCCGGTTATCCCTTCCATTGGTCGGTCTGCCGCTGGCTGGCAGGCAAAGACGCTGTTGTCAGCCCGATCGCTGATCTGCACGAGGCCGCCGCCAGCCTTTCCGAGTTCATCTGCGCCCTGCAGAAAATGGACATCGCCGGCGGCCCGCCACCCGGCGCGCACAATTTTTTCCGCGGTGCTTCTCTGGCAAGCCGGGACGCGCAGACACGCGCCGCAATCGAAAGCCTGAACGGCATCCGCTCTGGAGATCGAGCCGTGGGACAAGCCACCCGTCTGGCTTCATGGAGATATTCACGCGGGGAACCTGCTTGTCCAGAAAGGCCGCCTCACTGCCGTCATCGACTTCGGCGGTCTCGGCGTCGGCGATCCCGCATGCGATCTGATGGTCGGCTGGAACCTGCTTTCCGCCGAGACCCGCGCCACCTTCCGCCTGGGGCTCACTGTTGACGACGCAACATGGGAGAGAGCCAAAGGTTGGGCACTATCCGTCGCAGTTGTCGCCTTGCCCTACTATCTCCATACAAACCCGATCCTTGTCGAGATATCGCGCCACGCTATCAGACAGGTACTTGCCGATCATTCGGACGTATTGAACGATTGAACCGTCGCAACGAAAAGCCGCTCGTTTTAAGTCGGGCGGCCTGAAACATCGTCAGCGTTTTTGCTACGCAAGCAGCACAGCTTCCGCCGTATGCTGCTGCACCCCACCGCCAGAAACAGAGCGGCTGGTGCCCATCGTGAAGTGCTCGATCTTCTCGTCGCTTGCTCACACCACGTGCAGTGATCGCGTGAGATCGAAATATTTGCCACCGCAAAGCGAAATTTTCGCTTGAGCCGGACCATGCGTCATACCGTATTGAAGATTCGAAAGGAGTTTCGGATGGATAGACGCATGCAAGACGAGATTTCATTGACTGCTCTGGAGTGCTCCCAACGCATCGGCCTCAGCGTTCGTGCGTTGCGCCTTTATGAGCAGCATGGCCTGATCTCTCCCCTGAGAACAGCCAAGCGCTGGCGGCTTTACGGCAGCAGGGAAATCGCGCGTCTGAATGAAATACTGGCGCTCAAAGCGCTGGGGCTGAGCCTTTCCAGCATCGCCAAAATCCCCTGCGGCCATCCGGTCGATCTCACCCGAACCCTCGCCCTGCAGCATAGCGCGCTTGAGGAGGCGAGAAGCCGCGCCGAACAGGGACTGCGCGTCATCGAAAAACTGCAACAGAAGCTCGCCTCCGGTGCAAGCGCATCGATCGACGATCTCATGAAGCTAGCAAAGCACACCAACATGACCGAACCGCTGAAGGATACAGTCGCCTGGCGCCGCTACGAGCAGATGCGGCCACGCGAGGAAATTTCGATCGATCCCGTAATCTACGATACCTATGTCGGTGCCTATGAGCTTGAAGAAGGACCGTTCTGCATCGTGTCCCGCCGCGACAGTCGGTTGTTCTACCGGATCGTCGGCCAAACGGACATCGAGATTTTCCCCGAGACCGAAACCCAGTTCTTTATGAAGCCTCTTCCGGTTCAGATAACATTTATCCGGGCTCTAGATGGGAGCGTGCACGGCCTCATTCACCATCAGGATGGTTTCGAGCAGAAGGCAATCCGGGTGAATTCCGAGCGTATCAAGGCTGAGGAAGAAGCGTTGAAACTGCGCGTCAGCCAGAAGATCGCCGTGCAGGACAGCAAAAGCATACTGCTGCGCGTCATTTCCGAACATGCGCGCGGCGAACCCGACTTCGATGGCATGACGCCACCGTTGGCCCAACTGGCGAGAGAACAGCGGGAGTTCATAAAGGGAGAAATGGATAGGGCCGGGCCGCTCAAAAGCCTCTTGTTCCTGGGCGTTTCACAGGAAGGCGCGGACATCTACAACGCGCATTTCGAAAACGCCAACATGGAATGGGGGTTTGCGCTCGCCTCGAGCGGCAAGCTCGCCATGCTCTATCTCCGGCCGACGCCGTAACCGCGATGTTCGGACGGACGGCGGCCGGTTAGCCTTGAAGATTAACCGGCCGATCGCCTTACGCAGCGTAGCTTCTGCCATAAGCTTGCACCCGGCCACCCGACACCGAACGGCTGGTGCCGGTCTTGAAGCGCTCGATCTTCTCGTTGAGGATATCGACCTGATGGCGCAGGCCGTGGATTTCAGCGGTGTTTTCCTCGACCATCGCCGCGTTCTGCTGGGTGATCAGCTCAACCTCGCGCACCGCCTCATTGACCTCGTTGAGGCCGCGATACTGGTCGGCAGCGGCCGATTCGATATTGCTCACCAGCTGGTGGATGGTCGAGATATGCTCGTTTATGACGGTCAGTGCCTTGCCGGTTTCCTGCACCAGTTCGACACCGCCGCGCACCTGCACGGAGCTTTCCGAAATCAGCCCCTTGATCTCGCGGGCTGCACCCGCACAGCGCTGGGCAAGCTCGCGCACTTCCTGTGCGACAACGGCAAAGCCGCGGCCGGCGTCGCCGGCACGAGCCGCTTCCACGCCAGCGTTCAGCGCCAGAAGGTTGGTCTGGAAGGCGATCTCGTCGATGACGCCGATGATCGTCGAAATCTTGTCGGACGATTTGTTGATCGCCGCCATCGCATCGATCGCCTTGGCGACGACTTCGCCGGAATGCTTGGCATAGCTGTGGGTCTGATCGACGGAGACGGTGGTCTTGCGCGCGCTTTCGGCCGTCGAGCGGACGATCTCTGTCAGCTGGCCAAGGGCACGCGAACTCTGCTCCAGGGCTGCGGCCTGCTGCTCGGTGCGGCGGGCAAGGTCGTCGGCCGAGGATGCAAGGTTGCCGGTACCGCTGGTGATTTCGTCGGTCACTGACCGGACATCGATCAGCGTCGCACGCAGCGCCTCGACGGCGTTGTTGTAGGTGCGGGCCATGACGATGTAATCTTCGGAAAGATCTTCCGCCATGCCCTCTTCCAGATTGCCGTCGGCGAGCTTCGCCAGCACATCCGACAGCGCCGTCAGCGCTTCCATCTGATCGGCCTCGATCCGGGCGCGCTCGCGGCGGCGAAGGGCTTCCTCCTCGGCTGAGAGCGTGCGGGCGGCTTCCGCCTCCTGTCCGAGACGGACGTTTTCGACGGCATTGTCGCGGAAGACGGCAACCGAGCGCACCATGTCGCCGATCTCGTCGCCGCGATTGCGGCCTTCGATGGCGACTTCGAGATCGCCATTGGCGAGACGCGTCATTGTCTCCGTCACCCGCTTCAGGGGACCGCGCAGGGTCTCGATCAGCATCAGGCCGCCGACGATGGCGAGCAGCGTGCCGGCAACCATGGCGATGATCGACACATCGGCGGAACGCTGGCTGTCCTTCTTGCCGGCCTCCTGGGCGCTGCTGACGAAATTCTCCAGTGTCTGGCTGGCGTCTGCCACCAGCGCTGCGGCTTCGGTCTTCGCCGCCTGCCAGCGGGCGCCGACATCGATCAACTGGGCTGTGCCGGTGTCGATCTGCTCAAGCGACGGTGCCAGCTTGCCGGCAAGATCGCGCAGTGCCGCATTCTTTCCGCCAAGTTCCGATAGCTTCGTCACGCTCTCGCGGACGGCGGCGATATCGGTCATCACATTGTCGCGGCTCGCCGTATCGAGCTTGCGGTGCAGTTCGCTGATATGCAGGCGTGTATCGTCGAGCCCCTTGAAGGTCTCGTTCATCAGGCCGATCAGCGTCTTCAGGGTGGAGATTTCGCTGTCCATGCCCACAAAACGCTTGGCTGCCGTGTCCGAATTGGTGACGGCTTCCTTGGCGAAATCGGATTCGTATTTCGAAAACTTGATCATTGCCGAACTCAGCTGCGTCTTCTTGACGTCGTTCGGATCGCTGTTGGCCAAAATATCCTGGATCGTCTGGGTATCGGCCTTCACCTCGGCGATCTTCTTCAGGACCTTGTCGGATGCGATCTTTTCGGCCTCGGCAATCTGCTTCAACAGATGCGGCATCAGCGTCGTAGCCTGCTGAACCTTGGCATCCGGCGCGATCGCCATGGTGACTGGCAGCCGGAATTTCTTGATGCGTTCGGCAAGCCCTTGATAGGCGGCGGCATCAAACAAAAGTGCCTTGGCAAAGGATTCCTTTTCGCCTGATTCCTTGCGCAGGATATCGATCTGCTTGAAAGCGGTGTTGCCCTGCGCCGTCATGTCGGCAAGGGCCGCATCGAGCGACGCAGTGACAGTGTCGCGCTCGGTCTTGATCGACCAGAGTTTGTCCTCTTGACCGCGCATGGCTTGGCCGAGCGAAATGACCGAGTGAACCTTAGCCTTGTCTTCGCCGGCAGTCAGCAGGCCATCCAGCGTACGGATACCCTTTTCCTGCTCGTCGATGCGGCTCGCAAGCGTCGAGCGCGTCTCTTCGGTGGGGTTATCGGAAAAGCTCTGCAGCCCGCTGCGCAACGATTGGAAATCGGAGAGATTGTTGATCGTTTCGCGCGTCACGGTCATGTGCCCGTTCAACGTGCTTGCGGTGAAGTATCCGACAAGGCCAATACCGGCGATCAGCGCCACCAGCGGCACGACGAACAGCAAAACCTTGGTGACAATGCGCAGACGCTGCAAAGAACGATCGATCAGGGACATTCCGCACTCCAGATGTTGAGCAAATCGGACATTTCCGCCAGATTGCTCTCTGGTTGAGAACGAACGAACCGGGGCGCAGCCATAGCGCTTGTCGGAATGTCATCCGGTTGAGGCGAACGGAAATACTTGCCGTAACGTCAACCTTATTCGCATCATGCGAAGGGCAGCGGAATTCAGGCACGATAGGCAGTGAAACTTAATATTTCGCCAAAACTCCCGGGGTTTAATCTTGCGCTTAAAAAATCGGTAAGGCCATATTTCACGGTTCTACAACGCTGACAGAAATGGTTATTCTGGCATTTCTGCGATCAATTCAAACAAGTGAAGGATCGCAGTTGCATAAAAGAAATGCCGATGCTTTAGAGATAGGCAAGACCAGCAGCGCAGACTTCGAGCCCGCCGCATCGCTGATTTGTAAAAACCGGGCAGCGATGAGAACGGATTTGTAAAAAGAATGCAACCTACCGCCAATTTCCGCGGCGCCATTTTCATGTGTCTGGCCATGGCAGGCTTCACCTGCAACGACGCGTTGATCAAATCCGTCACGGGCGTCATGAATGCCGGCCAGATCATGCTGGTGCGCGGCTTCTTCACATCGGTCCTCGTTCTGCTGCTTGCGCGCCATTTCGGTGCGCTGCGCTCGTTCCGGCTGATGCGCTCGCCGGTCATTACGCTACGGATCGCCGCTGAAGTCGGCGCCTCCATCTCCTATATCTATGCGCTGGGCCAGATCCCGCTCGCCAATGCATCGGCCATCCTCCAGGCCCTGCCGCTGGCAGTAACCCTGGGCGCAGCGTTGTTCCTCGCAGAACCCGTCGGCTGGCGGCGCTGGCTGGCGATTCTCATCGGTTTTGCCGGCGTGCTGATCATACTCAGACCCGGTCCAGACGGATTTACCGGCGCAGCGCTCAGCGTCGTCGCCTCTGTCATCTTCGCAGCGATCAGGGACCTGTGCACCCGGCGTATAGATCCCGCCGTGCCGTCCCTGTTCATCTCGGTCATTACCGCCATCGTCATCACCATGACCGGGGCGGTTCTGATCGTACCGCTCGGCGGCTGGCAACCGATGACCATGACCTCGATCGGCATTCTCGCCGGCGCCAGCCTGCTGCTTCTTGTCGGCTACCAGTGTATCGTGCTGGCCATGCGCAACGGCGAAATCGCTATTGTCGCCCCCTTCCGCTATACCAGCCTGATCTGGTCGATCAGCATCGGCATCCTGTTCTTTTCGGAAGAACCGGATGTCTGGATGGTCACCGGCGTGGCGATCATCATCGCGTCCGGGCTTTATACATTCGCCCGTGAAAACAAGCGGCGAACGGTCTTGGCGCAGCAATCCGAACCGGGTTCGCCGAAATGAATGGATTGAAAGGCAGGACAGTTCGATGAGCGTATCGGCAAGCCCGTTGGCAAATCTCCCGCGCGGCGTCGTCCTGGCCGGCGGCTTGTCCTCGCGCATGGGCCAGGACAAGGCGGCGGTGATGCTTGGCGGCAAACCGCTTGTTCACCGGGTCATCGAGCGCCTCGCCCCCCAGACGGCCGGCCTCAGCGTCAACAGCAACATGAGCACCGGTTTGGACCTTGCTCCCGCCATCGCCGTTTTTGGTGATACCGTTCCAGGCCATGTCGGCCCCATGGCAGGCGTGCTCTCGGGGATGCGCCATGCGGCAAGGCATTTTCCCGTCGCCAGCCACATAGCGACAGTTCCGACCGACACGCCGTTCTTTCCAGCCGACCTCGTTGCCCGCCTTCAGGCGGCGATCACAGAGCCCGGCCAGATCGCCGTCGCCTATTCGGCCGGCATCATGCACCCCGTCTTCGCCCTCTGGCCTGTCGCCATCGCCGATGAGCTTGAACATTGGCTACTGACCGACGACAAGCGGCGGGTGCGCGGGTTCATCGAACGTCATCCGGTGGCGAAGGTCGATTTTGCCATGATCGAAACGGTGGACGGACCGATCGACCCGTTCTTCAATATCAATACACCGGACGACCTTGAAATGGCCGAAAGATGGCTGCTGTTTATCGAGGGAATTGAAAGATGACACCGTCAGAAACCGCCGGCCCGAAAATCTTTGGAATCGCCGGCTGGAAGAATTCCGGCAAGACAGGCCTTGCCGTCCGGCTGGTTACCGAACTGACACAGCGCGGCTACCGGGTCTCGACGATCAAGCACGCCCACCATGATTTCGATATCGACAAGGTCGGCGCCGACAGCTTTCGCCATCGCGAGGCCGGCGCCCATGAAGTGACCATCGTATCAGGCACGCGCTATGCCATCATGCATGAATTGCGCGGCGCGCCCGAGCCGAGCTTTCCGGACATTCTCGCGCGCCTGGCGCCATGCGATCTGGTGCTGATAGAAGGTTACAAGCGCGAACCGATCCCGAAGATCGAGGCCCGGCGGCTGGAAGCGCAGAACCGCGAGCCGCTCGCCCCGACCGATCCGCACATAGTCGCGATTGCCGCCGATCACCCGGTCGAGGACAGCGGGCTTGTTCTGTTTGATTTGAACGACACGACCGCGATCGCCGATTTCATCGAACGCATCACCGGGCTGGCAAAACAGCCGGGCTGACCTGCGCATCAGTTGGTGGTTTCGTCGCTGCCATCTTCCGTCGCATCATTCAGACGGACGAAGGCATAACCCTTGGCCTTCAAGTCCAGGATACCCCTGACGACACCAGAACCGGCGGCATGGGTCGGCTGGTTGATATGGGCAATGATCACGTCGCCATCCCTGGCGGACGAAAACCGCTTTTGCGCAGCCGCAGCCCCCAGCAGCGAACCGCCGTCGCCGTTCACCGAGTATCCGGCAACCCGAAATCCCATCTGCCGGATTTGCCCGATCGACGACAGGGTGTATTTCGCCGTTGCGCCACGAAACCAGTGCGGCTGCAGTCCCTGCGCCACGATCGCGGTAGCGCCACCCGCAACTTCCGCTTCGACAGCCTGCGGACTACCTGCAGCGGCAATGCCGTAGATCGACACCGGATGATCGACGGCCGGAACGTGCATCGCCCCGTGGTTCTCGATCTCGAACAGATCCGGATTCGCCTTGAAGACGGCCATTGTTGCAGCATTGCGCTTCAGCCAGCGGGTCGTCACGAAGATGGTGGCGGGGATACGGTTGTCGACCAGCGTCGCCAGAATCCGCGCGTCCGTCTTGCCGCTGCAGGCATCGAAGGTCAGGGTGACGCGCGGAGGCGCACCTTTCTCCTGGTTTTCAAGTCGCAGTTGTGGCTCCACCAGCCGGGTTGCGGCGAGGCAGGCTTGGCCGGCCGAAACGCTGATCAGAAGTGCGGCGACAAGGGTTTTCATCAAAAACTCACAATGCGATCCGGCAGCAATACCGGAGGATACGTAAAGACCATGCAAAACGGCCCGGCGCTTGCGCACCGGGCCGTCCTCCAGCGGCATCTCCATCAGAGAGACCGGACTATGGCTATTTCTGGGCTACCGGACGGACCAGCGGCGTCACGCGACGGATTGTCACGCGGCGGTTCTGCTGTTCGGCAACCTGGGTTTTCACCTTCAGAAACCGTTCGCCATAGCCCTGCGTCACCAGATTTTCCGGAGGAATCCCATAAACGTCGGTCAGGAGCTCGGCAACCGCTTCAGCGCGCTGATCGGACAGAACCAGATTGGGCTGATCCTTGCCGACGGCATCGGTATGGCCCTCGATCAGGAAGGTCTCGCCCTGGTCCTTTTGAAGCACCTCGCTGATGGCGTTGGCCACCTTGCGCAGGGTCTTTGCCTGGGCTAGCGGTACTTCCGAACTGCCGGTGGCAAAGGTGATCGTATCCAGGTCGATGCGGCGAACCTTGTCGCGGAGACGGGCCGAATACTTGACCTCGTCAATCGAGTAGACACGCTCAACCCGTTCGACCGGTGGTTCGGCCAGGAAGTCGTAGTAGTCGCGGTCCGGCTCGCTCGATGTATCGATGATGTAATCGCGAACCGGAATGCTCAGGCGCATCGGCGGCAATTCGTAGCCGATGTCGCGGATGCGGGGCGGACGGTCCGCTTCCGGCTCCGGCGCATAGACCATCAGATACTCCTCGCCGTCGCGGTTGATGCGCGAGCGCTGGATAATGTCACCATAGCGGTCATAAACCGTCACCAGCCGTGAGCCATTCGGACGGACAATCGTTTCGCGAACGCGGCCACGTGAAAGCTCCTCGTAGAAACTCTCTTCGGAGTCGCGGCGCAGACGCGGACGGTCGTCGTTACGGATGATGATCTGATTGTCGACGCTCAGAACAGTCCGGTTATCGATCTGCTGCTGCACAACGACATTGGTGACATTGTTCGTCACGTTGTTGTTGGTAATCGTATTGTTGACGGTGTTGCTGGTCACGTTGTTGTTGACCGTATTGTTCTCGACATTGATCACACCGGGCGTAACGAAGACCGGCGCGGCGTCAAGCTTTTGGCCTTCCTCGGTGATCCCAGCCTGAATGGCTTCCGATTCGACCTTGGTGATCTTCGCCTGGGCGTCGGCATCGTTGGTTGGGGCCACGACAGCTTCCTGCTCGGCACGCTGGCTTTCCCGCAGCTTCTTGCGTTCATCGCGCGCCGTCTGGCCACCGGCATTGTCGGCGTCCTTGTCGCTGTCGAGAACGGCAGCACCGCCTTCGATGGGCAGAACGATCGTATCATCCGTCTTGGCCGGATCGGCAGCGATTTCCTGCTTCTGCTCCGGGGTCGTCGTATCGACGATCTCAGGCACGACAACGGGCTGAGCCGGTGTCTCAGTCGTCTGCTGCGGCTGCTCTACGGCAGGATCGGTCTGCGGCTGCTCTGCCGTTGCGGGCTGGCCTTCAGTCACCGGCTGCTGCCCATCGACAGCAGGCTGCTCGGTGGTGGCAGGCTGTTCCGCGGTGGCCGGCTGCTCCTCAGCCGGAGCAGCTTGCTGTTCCTGGGCTTTTTGCGCGTCTTCGGCGGCTTTCTGTTCAGCGGCCTTCTGCTCATCAGCCAGACGCTGCTGTTCTGCAGCAGCGGCAGCATCGTCAGTCGCCTTCTGATCGGTAGCCTGTTTGCCGGCTGCGGTTGCCGCGGCCGCGGCATCCTCGGCTGCTTTCTGCTCGGCAGCCTGCTTCTCGGCTGCGGCCGTAGCGGCGGCATCGTCCGCGGCCTTTTGCTCAGTGGCCTGCTGTTCGGCTGCAGCCGCAGCGGCAGCGTCCTCGGCAGCTTTCTGCTCGGCCGCAGAAGCGGCCGCCGCGTCTTCGGCAGCCTTCTGCTCCGCCGCCTGCTGTTCAGCGGCAGCGGCATCTTCAGCAGCTTTCTGCTCGGCCGCCTGTTGTGCAGCAGCAGCTGCTGCCGCATCCTCCGCTGCTTTTTGCTCGGCAGCCTGCCGTTCGGCAGCCGCCGCCGCGGCAGCGGCGTCCTCGGCAGCTTTCTGCTCGGCCGCCTGCTGTTCCTGCAACTGGCGCTGCTGTTCGGCTTCCTGCGCAGCCTGCTGTTCCGCTGCCTGTTGTTCTGCTGCGGCCCTTGCTGCCTCCTCGGCTTGCTGTTGCTTCAGCCGCAACAGTTCCTCTTCGTTCGACTGTCCTTCGCCCTGCGGCGCTTCCTCGGCCTGCGCCACGTCGAAAGAGGCGGCGAGATTCTTCGCCATCACCGGGTGAACGACCATCGACGCCGCCAGCACGGGCATGGCGACCGTCGCGAAAAGTTTCGATCGAATACTCATATATTTCCTCCTTCAGAGGTCCCGTTTTGTTGCTTTCGACCGGAATCGCACCCGGCCTTCCACTTTCGTCCCCTTTGGGCAGATCCAAGCGGTAAAAAGAAGGCACACTGGCCCAAATCAATGAAAGACGATTACCGAAGCCTGCATTAACTCAGCATGAATGTTGCGTTCATCTTCGCCAGACATAGGCCTGCTTCTGCCGGGAACCAGTGCAAAGGCATGAAGATGTGCAGACTTTTCATCAAGCAACCAGTGCTTTCCTGTTGATTTTCTCATTTAAAGCGTAGGAGTATCGAGCCAGCCCGATCGCAACGACGGTCGGCATACCGGCGGCCGCGAAGAAAAAGAAACCGGCCGCTCGCCAACAGAGAGGATCACAATGCGTATTTCCAGACGTCTCGCCATGGCAGCTTCCGCTGCCGTTTTCGCGCTGATGGCAGGCACTGCCATGGCCGATGGCGAAAAAATCGTCATCGGTACGGAAGGCGCCTACCCGCCTTTCAACAATCTTGAAGCTGACGGCACCTTGACCGGCTTCGACGTCGACATTGCCAAGGCGCTCTGCGTCGAGATGAAGGCGGAATGTACCTTCGTCACCCAGGATTGGGACGGGATCATTCCGGCCCTGCTCGCCAAGAAGTTCGACGCCATCGTCGCATCGATGTCGATCACGCCCGAGCGCCTGGAAAAGGTCGATTTCTCCGACAAATATTACAACACCGGTCCGGCCATCGTCGTTCCTAAGGATTCGCCGATCACCGACGCGACACCTGAAGGTCTCGCCGGCAAGTCGCTCGGCGCCCAGTCGTCGACGACTCACTCCAACTACGCCGAATCCTACTTCAAGGATGCCGAACTGAAGCTTTATCCGACCCCGGATGAGTACAAGCTCGACGTCGCCAACGGCCGCGTCGATGCCGTCATCGATGACGTCGTCGTTCTGACCTCCTGGCTGAAGACCGAGGACGGAGCCTGCTGCAAGCTCCTGAAGGCATTGACGCCCGATCCGAAGATTCACGGCATCGGCGCCGGCGTTGCCGTGCGCAAGGGTGACACCGAGCTGAAGGACAAGTTGAACGCTGCCATCAAGGCAATCCGCGCCAACGGCAAATACAAGGAAATCAACGACAAATATTTCGAGTTCGACGTTTACGGCGGATAACTTTTACTTGCTTCTAAAATACGATGGCGGAAGGCTTGCCCTTCCGCCATTTTTACAAGACAACGACAATAACAATAAGCGCCATAAGGCCGTGTAGGGGAAATCAGACATATGCAGGCTGCTTTTGCTGCCCTCTCTTCCATTGTCTCGTGGTTCGCCAGCATTGTTGATCCGATATGCGGCCCGATCGGCGTCTTCCGGCTCTTTGCTCAAGATACGCTTCTGGCTTGCGGCGACACCGGCTGGGGCGACGAGATCGCCCATGGCTTCATGATTACAGTCAGTCTGGCGATCTGCACCTTGCCGATCGGGCTGCTCTTCGGGTTTTTCATCGCGCTCGCAAAGCAATCCGAGGAAAAGTCGCTGCGGCTTGCGGTCAATATCTATACGACCATTTTTCGAGGTCTTCCGGAGCTTTTGACACTATTTATAGTCTATTACGGCCTGCAGATCATTGCTCAGCAGGCAATGGCGGCTATCGGCTTCGAGGGCCCCGTCGAGATAAATGCTTTCGTTGCCGGCATGATCGCCCTAAGTCTTGTCTTCTCCGCCTATTGTTCGGAAGTTCTTCTGTCCGCCTTCAAGGCCATTCCACGCGGCCAATATGAGGCCGGCGACGCGCTGGGCTTTCACCGTGGCAAAACCATGGGCTTGATCATCCTGCCGCAATTGGTGCGCATTGCCCTGCCCGGCCTCGGCAATCTGTGGATGGCACTCCTGAAGGACACAGCACTCGTCTCGATCATCGGCCTATCAGATACCCTGCGCCAGACCGGCATTGCCGCACGGGTCACGAAGAATGCCTTCGAATTCTTCTCAATCGCCTGCCTGCTCTTCCTCATTCTGGCAATGCTCTCCTCGCTGGTGTTTTCCGCACTTGAGCGCTGGACCAAACGTTCGGAGGGTGCCCGATGAGCCACGCTGAAACCATGCTCCCGGCACTGCCGGCGCCGCCTGAAGCGCTGAAGCGTTACACGTTTTCCCGCCTGATCGGCCATGTCCTGCTCGGTGTGTGGCTGGCTGCATCCGTCGGCATCTTCCTATTCGCCGTCGAATCATGGAGCCCTGAGAAATTCACCAAATACGGCCCGAGTTTCCTGTCCGGCCTGCGCGTCACGCTGACGCTGGTGGCCATCTCCGTCGTGCTTGGCGGCATTCTTTCCCTGCCGATCGCCTATGGCCGGATGACCAAGAACAAGGTGCTCTCCTGGATCGCCTATGGCTACGTCTACTTCTTCCGTGGCACGCCGCTGATCACCCAGCTCTTCCTGGTTTATTACGGCCTCGGCAGTTTCCGTCCCTACCTTGAGGCCGTCGGACTGTGGTCGCTGTTCAAGGACGCCTGGTTCTGCGCACTCTTCACCTTCACCCTCAACACCGCCGCCTATCAGGCGGAAATCCTGCGCGGCGCCATCGAGAGCGTGCCGCGTGGCCAGCACGAAGGTGCGGCGGCCCTTGGCCTGCCAAAGAGTGTCGCCTTCTTCAAGATCATCCTGCCGCAGGCAATGATCGTCGCCCTTCGCCCCTATGGCAACGAGATCATCCTGATGATCAAGGGCTCGGCCATCGTCGCGATCGTCACCGTGTTCGACCTGATGGGCGAAACCCGCCGCGCCTTCTCGCGCACTTATGATTTCCAGATGTATCTCTGGGCCGCCGTGCTCTACCTGATCATGGTCGAGATGCTGCGCAATCTCTGGGCCTGGATCGAAACGCGCCTGACCCGCCACCTCAAGCGCTAAACCAAGGAGACGTTTGGCAGCACTCGATGCAACATGCTGCCAAACTCTTGTTTCTGAACATTATTTTGTTCATCCGTGATATATTGTTAATATCGGATTAACCAATTACGTGCTTCAATTGCAGGGACCATCATTGAACAAGATGAGGTCCGACATGACGAACGAAATGGAACTGCAGATCAAGGGTTACGGCCTGACCACGGCCCAGATCCTCTACCGCATGCCCGATCATCCGGCCTTCCTGCAGACCTATATCTGGCAGCACTACGACCTGGCGCCGGAATTTCCGGAAATGAAGAGTTTTCTTAAATTCTGGCAGGAAACACTGGAAGGACCGCTACATTCGGTACGCTACGTCCACCGCAAGTTGATCTCGGCGACGGACTGGCGGGCGCTCAAGGGCGAGTTCATCATCAACTGACGCCGGTTCTTCCCAATTTCGTTTTGTCCCGACGTGGCAAGCGATAGAATCCGGCGGCAAGAAGTTACTTTCCGGGCGCAAATGCCTGCGGATGCGGGTTTTCGCATTGCCAAACGTTCGTCCGCGCCTTAAAGACGCCGCCATGCAGAAGATCGATGAAGAAGCCCTCGCCGAAGCCTATAACCGCGCGCTTGCCCTGGAGAAATCCGGCGACGTCGAGGCGGCTGTCAAAGCCTATGAAGAAGTCCTGGCGATCGACCCCGACGATCACGGCGGCGCTTCCGTCCGCATCGCCTCGATGGGGCGCGGCGAGACGCCCGACAAGGCGCCGGACGCCTATGTCGCCACCCTCTTCGATCAGCATGCCGATGTCTTTGAAGACGTGCTTGTCGAGCAGCTCGATTACCACGTGCCGATGCTGGTGCGTCAGCGGCTGCAGGCGCTGAACCTCGGCCCGTTTGCCCGCGTGCTCGATCTCGGCTGCGGCACGGGCCTGACCGGTGGTGCGCTGCGCGACATGGCCGATGATATCACCGGCATCGACCTGTCAGAAAACATGGTCGAGATCGCCCATGAAAAGGACATCTACGAAACACTCTACGTCGCCGAAGTCGTCGATTTCCTCGAGGATAATGACGACGAGCCCTTCGATCTCATCACCGCGACCGACGTGCTACCCTATCTCGGCGCGCTTGAAGCCCTGATTTTCGGCGCCGCCGAAAACATGAATGCCGGTGGCCTGTTCATCTTCTCGAGCGAAACCCTGCCTGCGGAAACCTTTGCCGGCCGGACCTTCATGGTCGGTCCGAACCAGCGTTTTGCCCACGCCGAAAACTATGTCCGCGAGCGGCTCGATGCCATCGGCTTCGATGTCGTCGAACTGACGGATATCACGGTGCGCAAGGAAGAAGGCGAACCGATCGCCGGTCACCTGGTAATTGCAAAACTGCGCTGACAGCGGCGCTCAGGCGCCGTGAACCTCGGGCAGCTCGTACCAGTCGCCCTTGAACTCCGTCAGGATGTTCTTGACGATTTGCTTGCCGGTATCGCCGTCGATGACACCGGCCGAGACCATCAGCAGGTCGGTGCCGATATTGTCCTTGAAGAGCCGGCTGCCGCAGGTCGAACAGAAGCCGCGCCGGGCTTTGTCCGAATAGCCGTACCATTGCAAGGTGCCATCCGCCTCGAACCGCACGTCGCCGCGCGGTGCGCCGATCACCGCCATGTAATTGCCATGCGCCTTGCGGCAATCGCCACAGTGGCAGCAGAACACCCCGGCGGACTCCACCGGAATTGAAAATTTGACGCCGCCGCAGCGGCACGAAGCGTTCAGTCGATCGGCCATGGATATTGTCCTCCGGATTGCAGACAGGCTGTTGCAACTGCCGGTGCACGGCAGTCTTGAACAAGACATACAGCGCAAGACCGGTGCTTCAAGCAGTGCCGCGGAACTATCCGGCAGCCGGCTCGATACGGGGATCATCAAGCCGGAATGGAAAACGGCGCTGAAGCCCGAATGGCTGCGCGCCGTTGCCGATACGTGGGTCTCGCCTTAGCTCGCCCGCCCTTTCCAGACGATGTCGCTGACCGTCAATTGTTTCGGGATGATCTGCAGCTTGAAGAACTCGTCGGCCAGCGCCTGCTGGTAGGCAACCGCGTCCGGCCCGAGCGTGGCAACATCCGCAAGGCTGAAATCCTTGCGCGTCAGCGCGACCCGCTGGATATCTTCCGGCACGCCGTTAATCTTCGACAGCGCCGCTATCGTGCCGTCGAGATCGTTTTGCGCTGCGGCCCCGACCTTCGCCAGCTCGTCAAGGATTTCGCCCAGCACGTCGCCGTGCGCGGCGGTAAAGTCGCCATTGCTGAGGAAGTAACTTCAGGATTCGACGATCCCCTCGGCGGTGGTCAGCACGCGCGTGGTCGCTTCCTTCTCGGCGACGGCAAAATACGGATCCCAGATTGACCAGGCGTCGATCTGGTTGCTGGCAAAAGCCGCCGCCGCATCCGATGGCGACAGGTCGGCCGCCTCGATATCGGTGATGCCGAGGCCGGCCTTGCGCAGCGCCTTGACGGTAAAATTATGGGCGCTCGATCCGCGCTTGAAGGCGACGCGCTTGCCCTTGAGGTCGCCGACCGTCTGGAACGGCGAATCCTTGTGCACCAAAATGGCCGAACCTGCCGAGGATCCCCGGTAGGTGCCGGCATAGAGCAGGTTGCCGCCTGCCGCTTGGGCAAACAGCGGCGGCACGTCACCGGTCGGACCGAAATCGATAGCACCGGCGCCGAGTGCCTCAAGCAGCGGTGGGCCGGAGGAAAATTCTGCCCAGGTGATCGAGATGCCGCGATCGGCAAAGCGCTTTTCCAGCGCGCCCGTTCCCTTGGCCAGCGCCAGAACGCCATTCTTCTGCCAGCCGAGGCGCAGCTCCGTGAGCGGTTCGGATGCTAAGGCGCTGCGTGTCGTGGGCAGGACCGCCACCGCCGCGGCCGCGCCCAAAAGCGACAATGTCTGTCTGCGGGTCAACATATGCTTCACCTCTCGCTTGATGCGCCCGGCTGTCCAGCAGGGCCTCCGCAAACAAGGATGAATAAATCCACAAATTCTATCGACATTATAATTATCTAAAATGAAGAGATTACGGCAAAATTTGCCGCGTGAACGTCAGCTTGGCAGGAAAACGGTTTCGAAACCGGTTTTGGCTGGATACGATCATCACAGGCCTTCCCCGCCCCATCCGCATCGGCTAAGTCTCGGCACAATGAAATTTCGGGAGTTTTCGAATGGCTAAAGTCGCGTTCATTGGTCTTGGCGTCATGGGATATCCGATGGCCGGGCACCTGAAGGTCAAGGGTAGTCACGACCTGACCGTCTATAACCGCACGGCCGCGAAAGCTGAAAAATGGGCAGCCCAGTTTGGCGGACGCGCGGCAGCAACGCCGGCTGAAGCAGCCGACGGTGCCGACTTCATCTTCTGCTGCGTCGGCAATGACGATGACCTGCGCTCGGTAACGACAGGCAAGGGCGGCGCCTTCGAAACCCTGAAAACCGGCGCCATCTTCATCGACAACACCACAGCCTCGGCCGAAGTCGCCCGCGAACTCGATGCGGCGGCAACAGCCCGCGGCGCCCACTTCATCGACGCGCCGGTCTCCGGCGGCCAGGCCGGTGCTGAAAACGGCGTGCTGACGGTGATGTGCGGCGGCGATCCACAGGTATTCGAGCGCGCGAAACCGGTCATCGACGCCTATGCCCGCATGGTTGGGCTAATGGGCCCGGCCGGGTCCGGCCAGCTGACCAAGATGGTCAACCAGATCTGCATCGCCGGTCTCGTGCAGGGGCTTGCCGAAGGTATTCACTTTGGCAAAAAGGCCGGTCTCGACATCGAAAAGGTCATTGAGGTGATTTCAAAGGGTGCCGCCGGTTCCTGGCAGATGGAAAACCGCCACAAGACCATGAATGCCGGCAAATACGATTTCGGCTTCGCCGTCGACTGGATGCGCAAGGATCTCGACATCGTGCTCACCGAAGCCCGCAGCAATGGCGCCAAGCTGCCGGTAACGGCCCTCGTCGACCAGTTCTATGCCGATGTGCAGGAGATGGGTGGCAACCGCTGGGACACCTCGTCGCTTCTGGCGCGGCTCGAAAAATAATGCTGACGCCATCCTCGCCCGCAGATGCCGTCATCGCACATCTGAAAACACTAGGGGCGGAAAACAACCTTGCCGGCATGGCACGGTTCGGTATCGAAACACAGACGGCGCTCGGCATTGCCAACCCGGCACTCAACCACATTGCCCGGCTGATAAGACACGATCACGGCCGCGCTCTCATACTGTGGGAAAGCAATATCCGCGAAGCCCGGCTGCTCGCAGCCCTGACTGCGGAACCGCAAAAGCTGACGCTCGAAACAGCCAGACAATGGGCGGGCGACTTCAATTCCTGGGAAATCGTCGACAGCGTTGCCGACCTGTTTGTCAACGCCCGGCTGGAAGCAGCCCTTATCCCGGAATTCGCCGCCGACGACCGGGAGTTCGTCCGGCGAACCGCTTTCAGCATGATCGCCGTCAGCGCCGTTCACCTGAAAAACGAGCCGGACGAGACCGTCATCGCCTGGCTGCCTCTGGTCGAGGCCCATGCAGGCGATAAACGCAATTTCGTGAAAAAGGCTGTGAACTGGGCACTGCGCCAGACGGGCAAGCGCAGCGCCCGCTGTCATGGCCCTGCGCTGTCGATGGCGCAGGCCCTGGCCGCACGGCAGGATCGCACCGCCCGATGGATCGGCAAGGACGTCGTCCGTGAACTCACGAGCAGCGCCGTTTTGAAGCGGCTGGGCCTGCAGCCGCTGAGCGAATAACTCAGTCTTCGCTGGACTTCGCCTGGTCGATCACCATGTAGTCGAGCGGCAGTTGCGTTGTGTATTTGATCTGCTCCATCGCAAAGACCGACGACACGTCGCGGATTTCGATCTTGGTGATCAGCCGCTTGTAGAAGGCATCGTAGGCCGCGATATCGGGAACGACGACGCGCAGGAGATAATCGACATCGCCGCTCATGCGGTAGAATTCGACCACTTCCGGAAACTCGCCGACCACCTCGGAAAACCGCTTCAGCCATTCGATCGAATGGGTGTTGGTGCGGATAGAGACGAACACCGTCACCTTGGTATTGACCTTGACCGGATCAAGCAGCGCCACGCGGCCACGGATCACGCCGTCCTCTTCCATCTTCTGGATGCGGCGCCAGCAAGGCGTCGTCGACAGACCGACCTTTTTAGCCAGATCAGCAACGGCGAGTGTGGAATCTTCCTGCAACAGGCGCAGGATTTTGCGGTCAAGACGATCCATGAAGAGCCTCCTTCGAATATTATTCTCTCTATAGCGCCAAATTCGCCAAATGGAAGAAAATTGTTTCAGATTATCAATTTTGACACGCGCTCTTGCAGGGTAGGCAGGACATCGGCAAAAAACCACGGGTTTTTCTTCAGCCAGCCGGTATTGCGCCAGCTGGGATGCGGTAGCGCCAGCACGGGTGGCCCGATATTGGAGCCCAGATGCGCGCGCCAGTTGCGCACCGTCTCGGTCATCGTCGCAGCCCGGCGGTCGCCCAGATGCCAGCCTTGCGCATATTGGCCGATGGCCAGCACAAGCTCGATCTGCGGCATCGCATCGATCACCTCTTGCCGCCATCGCGGTGCGCATTCCCGGCGCGGCGGCAGATCGCTGCCATGAGCATCGTATCCTGGAAAACAGAACCCCATCGGCACGATGGCAAACAGGTTGGGATCGTAGAACTGCTCGCGCGTCACACCGAGCCACTGACGCAGCCGATCGCCGGATGCATCATTGAACGGCAGGCCGCTTTCATGGACGCGAAGCCCCGGTGCCTGGCCGGAAATCAGGATCCGCGCCGCCGGCGAAATCACCGCCACCGGGCGTGGCTCGTGCGGCAACCGGTCTTGCGGACCGCGCGCCGGCGCATCGCGACAGATCCGGCACGCCGCGATCGCCGCCCGCAAATCCTCCAGTTCACTCGCGTGCCCGTCAGTCATTCCATACCCGTGAAATTGCATCCTCAACCCAGTTGCCGGCCCGCGACATGGCCCTATCCAACCAGCCCTCCGGTATATGGGGCATCTCGTCCATCCCACCATGGGTCTGTCGCCAGGTGCGCGGCGCGTCGAATGTGCCGGCCCACAGCCCCAGCCGCTTATCTCTCGCCTCGCCCTCCTCTGGCTCATAATGTCCGAACGCGACGGCATAACCGGCTCTCACCATTGCCGCGTTGAGGTCGAGATCTTGAGAGGTACAGACGGCAAGAAGCCGCCCATACGGGTCGCTGCCATCCGCTTCACATGTGGTTTTCCCGCGACCAATCAGCGTCGACAGATAGCTCTTTGCCTCGATGCCGCACGGCCAATCCCGGTCTTTCCGCCGGCAAACTTGCCGAAGCTCCGGTGCATCGATACCGGCTAGCCGGATACGTTTTCCATCCATCACCAGCGTATCACCGTCGACAACCCGGGGCAGCCCCGACACGGCCTCCAGGGAACTGTCGAGCCGCACGGCGATAAGCCCGGCAAACAGCAGGATCACCACCGTCAAAAGAAGATCCCGAGCGATCCGGAGCGTGCGTGTCATCATTATCCTTACGGCCTGCGCCCATCGGTCCACGGGACGAGATCCTGGCGAAAACCCAGGAAATTGCAGCAACTTCTTAAGGATTTCCCCTTAAAGTTCAGCGGATTCCGTTAACGCGTATGAGATCATGAATACGGGCGTCAGCACCTCGACCGACAAGAATATCGTCGATAAGTCACGCAGTCACCGCAACGCGGCTGTGTCGAAAGCCGTGCGCGCAACCCGTGAACGCCTGCAGGCCGGCCCGTCAAACGCGTCAGGGTTCGACAGGGAAATGCTGGCTCTGCACATCGACACGATGCTGCAGGGCGCCATCGCCATGCCGCTGTTCGTCATCTTCGTCTCCGCGGTCGGCGTTCACCTGTCGCAAAGCCTGGATTTTGTTGCCTGGGGAATGATGGCGCTGTGCGTCCATGCCATCGGCATCCTGCTGGCACGCCGCGCCAAGAACCAGGATATCCCGACGGAGAAGGTTTCGCAGTGGCGCCGGCGCTTTCTGATTGTCCAGTTGATAATGGGTCTCTGCTGGGCAGCCTTCATCATGCAGGATTGCAACAGTTGCGGGGAAACCGATTTCGGCTTCTACAAAGGCGCCGTGCTGCTGATCGCACTTGCAGCGACGGCAATGGGAACGTTTCTGCTTCGCAACGCTCTGCTCATCACCTTCATCCCGGTGATTTTTGCTCTTGGAGGACTGACGGTCAAATCCGGCAATCCCGGTTATATGGCGTTGACCGCGGTCCTTTCGACCTCGCTGGTCTTTTTGGTCTTCATGACCAACCGCATGTACCGCTCCAATGTCCATATCCTGTCGGTCCAGGCAGAGAAAGATGACCTGATCGCCGAGCTTGAGGTTGCCAAGTCGATGTCCGATGAGGCCCGCCGCCGCGCGGAAGAGGCCAATCTTGCCAAATCCCGCTTCCTTGCTTCCATGTCGCACGAGCTTCGCACCCCGCTCAACGCCATCCTTGGATTCTCGGAGGTTATGTCGACGGAAGTTCTGGGGCCGCTCAACAATCCGATCTACAAAGAATATACCGGCGACATTCATCGCTCAGGGCAACACCTTCTCGACCTGATCAACGAAATCCTCGATCTGTCTCGCATCGAGGCCGGAAAATACGATCTCAATGAAGAAGCCGTCCATCTCGCAGAAATCACCGAGGATTGCATCGGCATGGTTCAGTTGCGCGCCCGGACGAAGAATATCACGATCACCGAGCAGTTCGAAACTGCCATGCCATCCGTCTGGGTCGATGAGAAGGCGATGCGGCAGGTGATCCTGAACCTGTTGTCGAACGCTGTGAAATTCACGCCGTCCGGCGGCGAGGTTTCGGTCAAGGTCGGCTGGACGGCCGGCGGCGGCCAGTACCTGTCCATCAAGGACAACGGCCCGGGCATTCCCGAAGAGGAAATTCCGGTCGTGCTATCTGCCTTCGGCCAGGGCTCGATTGCCATCAAGAGCGCCGAACAGGGCACCGGGCTCGGGCTGCCGATCGTCCAGGCGATCCTGGCCAAGCACAATGGCGATTTCATCCTGCGCTCGAAACTGCGCGAAGGCACCGAGGCCATCGCCATCCTGCCTTCAAAGCGCGTGCTGCAAAGCATTCCGGCGATCGAGGACGCCCCAGCCGTCGAGCGCCGCAGGAAGAGCTTCGCCTAACTGACGTTCACTCCGGCAGAACATGCACTGTGCCGTGAACGCTGATCCCGACCAGATCGCCAGGCTCAGGAATGTCGGCGCCGACGCATTTGATCGACAGGAAATCCGGCATCGCCCGGTCGCTGCGATCGATGCGCACCAGAACCATGCAGTTGCCGCCGCCGAATTCGACATCATCGACGCGCCCGAACGGTCCCTCGATCTTTGTTCCGGCAGCAGCGGTCTTGAGCCGTATCTGCTCGGGGCGCAGCATGACGGTCGCCTTGCCTGCCTTGAGCCCCGCTTCTACCACCAGAGACCCCAAAGCACATTGCGCCCGCCCGGAAGCAATGCTGGCGTCAAGCAGAATGGCTTCACCCAGAAACGTCGCCGTTTCGCGATCCCTCGGTTTTCCGTAGAGCGCACGCGGCGAGCCGAACTGCACGAGCCGGCCCTGCCGCAGCACGGCCACCTGATCGGCAAAGGACAAGGCTTCGGCCTGATCGTGCGTCACCAGGATTGCCGTCGTTCCGGCTGCGCGCAGCACGCGCGCCACCGCCCGCCGCAGCGTGTCGCGCAATCCCGTATCCAGCGCTGAAAATGGTTCATCCAACAGCATCAGCCGTGGTTTGAGAGCCAGCGCCCGGGCGAGCGCCACCCGCTGCTGCTGGCCGCCGGAAAGCTGGTGTGGGCGCCGTGTCGCCATGACCTTGTCAAGTTCGACCATCTCCATCAACTCGGCGATTCGCTGGCTGCGGCCGGGTGCATTCTTGGCCAATCCAAAACCGATGTTGTCGGCGACGGTCAGATGCGGAAACAGCGCGCCATCCTGCGAGACGATGCCGATGCCGCGCCGGTGCGCCGGAACAAGCATGCCGGGACCTGCAAGCATCTTTCCGTCCAGCACCAGCGAACCGCTGTCGGGCGTCTCGAAGCCGGCGATGATGCGCAGCAGCGTCGTCTTGCCGGACCCGGAAGGCCCGACGATCGCCGTGCGCCCGCCCGCCGCAATGCTCATGTCGATGGCGTCGAGCGCCACCGTCGGGCCGTAGGATTTGCTGATGGCATCGAGTGTCAGAAACGTCATTGTCCGGTTGCCCGTCTGGATTGCACGTAAAGCAGGAAGGTCAGCGGCAGCGACAACAACACCATCATCACCGCATAGGGAGCCGCCGCCACGTAGTCGATCTCGCTGGTCAGCGACCAGAATTTCGTCGCCAGCGTTTCAACGCCGGTCGGCGACAGCATCAGGGTTGCCGTCAGTTCATTGGTAATGCCGAGCGCCACCAGCGCCGTGCTTGCTGCAATGCCGGGTGCTGCCAGCCGCATCGTCGTTTGGCGCACCGCCTGAAATGGTGTGCGGCCAAGCGCCATGGCGGCCCGCTCAAGTTCCACCGGCGCCTGCGCGATGCTGGTGCGCAACCCGACCATGGCCCGCGGCAGAAACAGCATGATATAGGCGAGGAACAGGGTGGCAAATGTCTGGTAGAGCGGCAGCACCAGACGAACCGTGATGGTCACCAGCGCCAGCGCCACCACGACGCCGGGCAACGAGCCGACATAATAGTGGCAGGCTTCCAGAATCCGCTGCAGCCGCCCTGGCGCCCGGACCGACAGCCACGCCATCGGCGCTGCCGCAATCGTCGCCAGAATGCCGCCGGCAATAGCGAGAACCACGGTCTGAGTGAACGCACCGCCGACAAGATCGATCCGCCAAATCTCCGTACCGCCGATATAGAGCCAGCGCGTCAAGGTAACGAACGGTACGCCGATCGCCAGTGCCGCTGTGAAAACATTAAGCGCCAATGCGGGAATCACCATCCGTCCAAGCCTGCGGCGGTCCGCCGGGCGGGCAGCGCCGGAGCCCACGCGCGCATAGCGCTCGCCACCGCGCAGCACCGCCTCGATGACCAGAAGCAGCAGGCAGCACGATACCAGCACGCCGGCCAGCATGTTCGCCGCCGGGCCATTGAAGGCCGACTGGAATTGATCGACGATCGCGGTGGAAAACGTGTCGAACCGGATCATCACATAGAGCCCGTATTCGGCGAGAAGATGCAGGCCGACCAGCAGCGAGCCGCCACAGATCGCCAGCCGCAACTGCGGCAGCACGGCGCGAAAAAACACCTGCCACGGGTTGAGGCCAAGCGAGGCGGCCGCATCCTCGATGGCCGGATCGACACGGCGCAACTGTGCCGCCACCGGCAGATAGAGAAACGGGAAATAGGCCAGCACCGAAACCAGCACGCCGCCGGTTAAACCATGCAGCCCCGGAACGAGGCTGATCCAGGCATAGCTGTGCACGAAGGCCGGAACGGCAAGCGGCGCCACCGCCAGCAGCGACCAAAGCCGCCCGCCGGGCAGATCTGTGCGCTCCGTCAGCCAAGCGAGTGCGACGGAGAGCGCGATGGTGATCGGCAATGTGCACAGTTCAAGCAGCGCCGTATTGATCAACAACTCGCCGACGCGGCCCCGGAAAATCAGTTTCGCGGCGGTTTCCCAGCCGGTCTGCACCGAAATCCCGGCAATGAAGCCAAGCGGCACGAGGCTGATGAGCGACACGAAAGCGGCAACGATCGTGACGAAGAGATAGGGAACCCTGGACCGTCCCTTGGCGGCGATGATCAGCCGGCGCAAGGCGGAGGCGGGCTCGGCAGGAAACGCGGTGGCGCTCAAAATCTCTGCTTTCAAACCAAAACGACATTCGCAGCCGCCCTGATCAAGCGGCTGCGAAGGTCACCGGTAGTCCGGAATGACGATACTAACCGGAGCGTTCCGATCAGGTTTAGGCTCTGCCTATCACAGCAGACCGGCGTCCGTCATCAGGTCTGTGACTTTTGCGCTGTTGAGTGTGGCCGGATCGACCTTCGGGTACTGCAGATCCGAAAGAGCCGGCAGTGCCTTGTTGGAGGCCTCGCCGTTACCGACGGCATATTCGAACGAGGTACCATCACGCAGGATGCCCTGCCCGCCCTTGCCGGTGATCCAGGCTAGGAACTTCTGGGCATTCTCCTTGTGCTGGCTGGAGGCAAGCACGCCGCCACCGGAAATGCTGACGAAAGCGCCGGGGTCTTCGTTCTTGAAGAAATGCAGCGCGACGTTCTTGCTGTTTTCACCGGTCTTCGCCTGATCGCCGAAATAATAGTAGTGATAGATCACCGCACCTTCGACTTCCCCGGCATTGACGGCCTTCATCGCCGTCGAATTGCCCTTGTAGGCGGTAAAGTTCTCCTTCATCGCCTTCAGCCAGGACGCCGTTGCTTCCTCGCCCTTCAGCGACAAGAGCGCGCTGACGATTGCCTGGAAGTCGGCACCCGACGGGGATGCGGCCCAGCGGCCCTTCCAGCTCGGGTCGGCAAGATCCAGCATCGACTTCGGCAGCTTGTCTTCGGTCAGCTTGGTCTTGTCATAGGCAAACACGGTCGAGCGCGCAGCAACGCCGATCCAGTGGCCGTTTGACGGGCGGAAGTTTTCAGGCACCTGCGCCAGCGTCTCGGTAGCAACCGGCTCAAACAGCCCCGCACCATCGACCAGCGACATGGCCGGCGAATTTTCCGTCAGGAACACGTCGGCCGGCGATGCGGCCCCTTCCTGGACGATCTGGTTGGCAAATTCCATGTCGCCGCCCTTGCGCAGCGTCACCTTGATACCGGTTTCCTTGGTAAAGGCTTCGGCCCAGGCGACACCAAGGCTTTCGTGCTGGGCGTTGTAGACGACGATGCCTATATCTTCCTGAGCCAAGGCAACGGTCGCGCCGGTGCTGGCGAAAAGGGCCGCGAGCGCCAAAGCACCTGCTGAACCTAAGAAGGAAATTGTCATGGAAACCTCTCCGAGTTTTTTGCGGACCATCTTGTCCGGCGGCCCCGGTATATAATCCTGATGTTTCGCGTCAACTTTGATTAGCACCAGGACAGAAAGAAACAGCTCAATTAAATTTGACTGCAGCAGAGGGAATAAAATCGCGATGCACCGATCGAGCCCTCAAATGCCGAAAAGATGGGAAAACACCACCACATAGGCGACGTATCCGCCATTGGCGAGGATCAGGCACAGGCAGGCGAGCGAGCCCAGATCCTTGGCATTCTTGCCCATTTCGGAAATTTCCGGCGAAACGCGATCGACAATTTCCTCGATCGCCGTGTTCAGCGCCTCAAACGCGATCATCAGCAGGAAAAGCACGAATGCCGCGACATATTGGAAAAAGGTCGCGCCGGAAATGGCAAACGCGATCATCGCCACGGCGAAGGCGCCCAGCTCATGGCGGAAGGCCGCCTCGCCGAGCAACCGCTTGGCGCCGCCGAAGGAATAGGTCGCGGCCGCAAAGAAATGCCGGATACCCGTCAGCTTTTTTACCGGCTTCTCGCTGGCCATTCGACGATAGTCCTCGTTCAGATACATGTTCGCTCCGCGCTCTGCAAAATGCCGCAAGGAACACGCGATACTGACATCAGCCTGAATGCGCCGTGAATACGGGCGATACGGGCTGAGACGATCGGAAGGATCGCCGCTCCCGAATAGGTGAGAAGCCGGGGGCTATCAAGCCCCCGCAGCAGGGTCCGGGGCTGGCAATGCCCGCAATTTACAGTATCCGCCGCAGATCAGCCTTGGCCCGGCGATAGGACGGCCAAAAGCGGCCTGCGGATCGCAGCATGGAAACCGCTGTCAGCTCTTGTTGCTGACACCGGCCTGCGCAAACGTCGCCATGCCGGAATGGCAGGCCGCCGCCGCCTTGACGATGCCGGCAGCAAGGGCTGCCCCGGTACCTTCGCCAAGCCGCATGCCGAGCGCCAGAAGCGGCGTCTTGCCGAGCATCTCGATCGCCTTCATATGGCCGGGCTCTGCCGAGACATGGCCAATCAGGCAATGATCGAGCGCTGCCGGGTTGGCAGCCTTCAGGATGGCCGCCGCAGATGTGGCAACATAGCCGTCGATGATAACGGGAATCTTCTGCATGCGTGCGGCAAGGATCGCACCGGCCATCGCCGCGATCTCGCGGCCGCCAAGGCGGCGCAGCACTTCGAATGGATCGGACAGGTGGTCGTGATGCAGCGTCACAGCTCTTTCGACCGCAGCGATCTTGCGCGCCAGAACTTCGCCCTGCGCGCCCGTGCCGGGGCCTACCCATTCTTCAGCAGTCCCACCATAGAGCGCCAGATTGATCGCCGCCGCGATCGTCGTATTGCCGATGCCCATCTCACCGATGCACAGCAGATCGGTGCCGCCGGCAACCGCTTCCATGCCAAATGCCATCGTGGCTGCACAATCACGCTCGGACAGAGCCGCTTCCTCGGTAATATCACCGGTCGGATATTCCAGCGCCAGATCGAACACTTTCAGACCAAGGTCATGGCTGACGCAGATCTGGTTGATGGCAGCACCGCCGGCTGCAAAATTCTCGACCATCTGCGCCGTCACCGATGGCGGAAACGGCGTAACGCCCTGTTTCGTCACGCCATGGTTACCGGCAAAGATCGCCACCAGCGGCCGGTTGACGGCTGGCGCCCTGCCCGTCCAGGCGGCAAGCCAGAAAGCGATCTCCTCAAGGCGGCCAAGCGCGCCCGGCGGCTTGGTCAGCTGCGCATCGCGCTCACGCGCCGCCACCAGTGCCGCACTGTCGGGGCCTGGCAGGTTACGCAGCAATTCACGGAAATCGTCGAACGGCAGGCCGCTGGCACTCATGAAGAAAATCCTTGTATCGTCTCGTCGTCGGCGAAGCATGGCGCCGCAAAAACTGCTTCCTCATAGAGCGCGGCGACAAATCCGGCAACGGCATTTGCGCCGGTTCGTGTCGCCGTCGCATGATCGGGTTGAAAACACCGATTCGCGGGGGCGGATCGGCCTAGGGGAATTCTGTCATGTTCGATATCCGCGATTTCATCGACGACACGGCACGCTCGGTGGCGTTCCTCAGCCGCATCCACATGCCGCAACGCCATTTCGTCAATTTCGACGGCCGCCTCAGCCGTGCCGTACGCGCCTTTCCGCTGGCCGGGCTGTTGATCGTGCTACCGGCGGCGGCCATCGTCTCGGTCTTCAGCGCCCTTCAGGTCTCGCCGCTGTTCACCGCCTTCGTCGCGGTGACGATCCAGGCGCTGATCACCGGCGCCCTGCATGAAGACGGGCTCAGCGACACGGCAGACGGTCTCGGTGGCGGCAAGACCAAGGAAAAGGCGCTGATCATCATGAAAGACAGCCGCATCGGCTCCTATGGCGCCGTTGCCCTCATCCTGTCGTTCGGTCTCAGGGTTTCGGCGCTTGCTGCGGTCATTCCGCTCGTTTCGGCAAGCGGCAGCGGGCTTCTCGTCCTTGCAGCAGCAGCGCTCAGCCGCACGGCGATGGTCTGGCACTGGTCGAAACTGCCCCCTGCCCGCCAGGATGGCGTTGCCGCATCTGCCGGTGAACCGCAGGCCTCTGCCGTCACTTTCGCGTTGATCTTCGGCGTCGTGTCGGCAGCGTTCTTGCTGCTTTTGTCGGGCGCCTCGCTGCTGGCCGCCGTCCTTGCGATCGCCGCCTTTGCCGGCACGGTTCCTGCCTTCAGCGAAATCGTCAACGGCAAGATCGGCGGACATACCGGGGACACGATCGGTGCCACACAACAATTGACCGAAATCGCTGTTTTCGCCGCCCTTGCGCTGGCGATTTGAAACGACGATATAAGTCTGAACCACTGTTTGCCCGGATTGTCACGCCTCTATGGAAACACCCTGTATCCTCGTCTGTTCGATCGACATGACAACCGGATTTTGCTTCGGTTGCGGTCGCACGCGCGACGAGATCGGCGCCTGGACGCTCTACACATCAGAAGAACGCCGCAACCTCATGGAAATCCTGCCCGCCCGGCTTGAAACCCTGGAGCGCAAACCGCGCCGCGAAACCCGCCGAACCCGGATGGCCCGCGAAAGGGTAAGCGGCGAATGACCAGACTGACCATTCTTCTGGGCATCCTCGCCGTCGGCCTCGTCTTTCTGATCCTCAACCACGACAGCGGCCGCACTTTCGGCATCATGAACGATGATTTCGGCCGCCTGGTCACCCTTGGCGCTATCGCCGCGATGTTTGCCACCGGCATCGTCCAAAGCCGCCGCCACATCGGCCAGAGCCTGCGCCAGTTCGGCATCTGGGTGCTGATCATTCTCATCCTCGTTTCAGGCTATCTCTACCGCAACGACCTGCAGTCCTTTGGCAACCGGCTGGTCGCGGGCCTCATTCCCGGCCGCGCCGCTGTCTTCACCGACAATGAGGGTATTCAGGAAGTCGTGCTGCACAAGGTGCTGAACGGCCATTTCGAAACGCCGGTCACGGTCAATGGCGCCACCGTCCAGATGCTGGTCGATACCGGTGCAAGCCGGGTCGCGCTCTCCTTTGAGGATGCCGAACTCCTCGGTCTCAATCCCACCGGCCTCGCCTTCACCCAGACCGTCTCGACCGCCAATGGCGAGGCCCGGGCAGCATCGGTAACGCTCGCCGAAGTCTCGATCGGCCCGATCGTCCGCCAGAATATCAAGGCCATGGTCACGGAAGAAGGCAAGCTCGACCAGAGCCTGCTCGGCATGAGCTTTCTGTCGACACTGGATTTCCTGCAGATGCAGACGGACGAACTTCGCCTGAGGGACTAACGAAATCGGCGGGAGGCCAAGCATGAACCGCGTGTTGAAATCATTGCTTTTCGCTGCCGCACTGCTTCCACCATCTACCACTTATGCAGATGACTATGGCTTGCCAGGAGAATGGCAACAGGTGACTTCGAATGCAGGCCAATGCAGTTCCTGCAAGATCACCATAATGCGGCATGGATCGGTTCTGACCATTGCGGCCAACAATGGCTGGTCCGCCGTTGTCCAGACAGATGCACCCGGCAACGCTCTATGGGCGGTCGGGAATGGCCGTTGGCAAAAAGGAAAAGGCGGCCCCTACAGCGGCACGCTCTTTGATATTGCCGTTGTGCTGAAAGGTGAACAACTGCAGATGGTGATGTTGACTGAGATTGACAATCGCCGCGCCGGTACGATCAAGGCCGTTTTCACAAGACAATCTGCGGAAGAACCTCTGATAAAGATGTAGCTCCCGCAGGGATTGGACTGCTCGTCAGTTCCGCAACCGGTACCCCGTCTTAAAGATCCACGTCAGCAACCCCATCAGCACCGCCAGAAACACGATGATGATCGCGAAGCTGATCACCGGATTGACATCGGCGATCTCGAAGAAGCTCCAGCGGAAGCCGCTGATCAGGTAGAGCACCGGGTTGAAATGGCTGACCGCCTGCCAGAAGGGCGGCAGCATGTTGACCGAGTAGAAGCTGCCGCCGAGAAAAACCAGCGGCGGGATGACCAGCATCGGGATCAGGTTCAACTGCTCGAAGTCCTTGGCCCAGATGCCGATGATGAAACCGAACAGGCTGAAGGTGATGGCCGTCAGCACGAAGAACAGCAGCATTACGAAGGGGTGGGCGATCGATAGATCGACGAACAGCGAGGCCGTCCCTAGGATGATGATGCCGATCATCATGCCCTTGGTCGCCGCCGCACCGACATAGCCGAGCACGATCTCGCTCATCGATACCGGCGAGGACAGAAGTTCGTAGATCGTACCGGTGAATTTCGGGAAATAGATGCCGAACGAGCCGTTGCCGATGCACTGCGTCAGCAATGTCAGCATGATCAGCCCCGGCGTGATGAAGGCGCCATAGGAAACCCCGTCGATCTCCTGGATGCGAGAGCCGACAGCGGCGCCGAAGACGATGAAATAAAGCGAGGTGGAGATCACAGGCGAGACGACGCTCTGCAGGAGCGTTCGGCGCGTACGCGCCATCTCGAAGAAATAGATCGACTTGACCGCTTCGAGGTTCATGCCTTTGCTCCCACCAGTTCGACGAAAATGTCCTCGAGCGAGCTCTGCCGCGTCGAGATGTCCTTGAGCCTGATCCCGGCCTCGGCCAGCGCCGTCAGCAGCGTGGTGATGCCCGTGCGTTCGCCGGCCGTATTGTAGTCGTAGATCAGCGAATGACCGCCGTCTTCGATCGTCAGATCGTAAGAGGAAAGTGCCTCGGGCAGGCTCGAAATGGGATCCTGAAGATCGACGCGCAATTCCTTGCGGCCGAGCTTCTTCATCAGGTCTTTCTTGTCCTCGATCAACAGGATCTTGCCGCCGTTGATGACGCCGACCCGGTCGGCGATCTCTTCCGCCTCTTCGATATAGTGCGTGGTCAGGATGATCGTCACGCCGGTCTCGCGCAGCTTCTCGACCACCTGCCACATGTCCTTGCGCAGGTTGACGTCGACGCCGGCGGTCGGCTCGTCGAGGAACAGCACGCGCGGCTCGTGGCTGAGCGCCTTGGCGATCAGCACCCGCCGCTTCATGCCGCCGGACAGCTCGCGCAGCATGTTGTCCTTTTTGTCGAAGAGCGACAGGTCTTTCAAAACCTTCTCGATATGCGCCGGGTTCGGCTTCTTGCCGTGCAGCCCGCGCGAAAACGACACTGTGTTCCAAACCGTCTCGAACTGGTCGGTGGTCAGCTCCTGCGGCACCAGCCCGATCATCGCCCGGGTGGCGCGAAAATCCTTGACGACGTCATGGCCGCCGACCAGCACCGTGCCGCCCGATGGATTGACGATGCCGCAGATGATCGAGATCAGCGTCGTCTTGCCTGCGCCGTTCGGCCCCAGAAGGGCGAGGATTTCGCCTTCCTCTATATCGAGACTGACATCTTTCAGCGCCTCAAAGCCGGACGCATAGGTTTTCACCAGATTGGAAACGGAAACGATGGGCGCCATGAAATATGTTCCGGGGAATGTGAGGCGGAAGGAGATGCTCTATATGGGGTGTTCTTTCGAAAATTTCAGCTGCAAATCGCAAGCAGACGAAAACAAATCAGCGAAAGAGGCTGCAGCCGCCCCGGCCAGGGCTTCCACCCCAGTCATTCCGCTGGAATGACCGCCACGATCAGCGCCTTTCAAAGGCTGCTGTCATCAAACGGTGACGGTGTTAGGCCATTTTCGCGCCGTGGGACACAGACGCACGTGATTTGCAAGAACCCGCCGGCAGTCCCCTCTCCGGCAAGGTTCGTTTTAGGCCGGTTCTCACCGGCCATTTTTTTTGTGAACACCCGCCGGGCCTGTTGCTGACGTTCGCCGCACAGGAATCACTTCACAGCGATGACAACTTTGCCCTTCGCACGGCCCGTTTCAACATGGGCCAGTGCCTCGTTGGTCTTCTCGAAGGGGAACACCCGGTCCACCACCGGACGTATGACGCCGGCCTCGATCAGCGCGGTGATCTTTGCGAGCTGCCCGCCATCGGCCCTCATGAACAGGAAGGTATAGTGGATCCCCCGCCGTTTGGCTTTTTTCCGGATGCCGAAGCTCAGCAGGCGCATGACCTGTTGCAGCAACCAGCCGGACCCGTTCTCCCTTGCGAAATCCGCATCCGGCGGACCGGAAATCGAGATCAGCCTGCCGCCGGGTTTCAGCACGGCAAGTGATTTCTCCAGCGTGTCCTTGCCAAGGCTGTTCAGCACGACGTCGTAGCCCCGCAGCACCATTTCGAAGTCGTCCTTCTTGTAGTCGATGGCAACGTCTGCACCGAGACTTTTGACCAGATCGATATTGGCCGTGCTGGTGGTTGTCGCCACATGGGCGCCGAGATGCTTGGCCAGCTGGATCGCGACCGTGCCCACGCCGCCCGAGCCGGCATGGATCAGCACCTTCTGTCCCTTTTGCACAGTGGCCCGCTCGACCAGCGCCTGCCATGCCGTCAGGGCGGCGAGCGGAATGGACGCGGCCTCTTCCATGGTCAGGTTGGCAGGCTTCAAGGCGACATCAGCCGCGTCGATGGCGATATATTCGGCAAACGTCCCGATGCGATCCTGGGCCGGACGCGCGTAGACCTCATCACCGCGCTTGAACTGCCGGACATTCGCCCCGACGCGGACCACGACGCCCGCCACGTCGTTGCCCAGTATCAGCGGGAGGCGGTAAGGCAGGATGATCTTGAACTCTCCGTCCCTGATTTTGCTGTCCAAGGGGTTCACTCCGGCGGCATGGATTTCCACCATGACGTCGTTGTCCTTCAACACGGGCAAAGGAATTTCGCCGAGCCGCAGGGCGCCGCCTTTTGCATAACGATCGATGAGAAATGATTTCATCAGGTTAACTTTCGTTGTCAGGGTGTGCCAGCCGCGCCAAAAGTGCCGTCAGGCCGGCAAGCGGAACTGCTTGCGCAAGCTCTTGACGAATATCATGGAATATCGATCAACAATCAGTTACTATTAAATCAGTAGCAAGTCACTATCAAAAAGATACGAACATGAAGAATCTGTCGCACCAACCCTGCCTGATCGCCCGCAGCCTCGCTCTTGTCGGCGATGCGTGGAGCATGCTGATCCTGCGCGACGCCCATGCCGGGCTGACCCGGTTCGACGAATTCCGCAAGAGTCTTGCCATCGCCCCGACGATGCTGACGGCGCGGCTCTCAGCCCTGACCGACGAGGGACTGCTGGAGAAACGCCGCTACTGCGAGCGTCCGCCACGCGACGAATATGTACTGACGCAAGCCGGACGTGACTTTCTGCCGGTGCTGTTTGCCATCGGCGCCTGGGGACGCAAGCATCGCGGCGGCGGCTATGTGACCCGTTTCTTCGACGCCGAAACCGGAACAGAGATCGATGCGGTGACCATCGACCGCGTCACCGGTGCTCCGGTCGGAACACGGCCCATTCGTGTCGCCGCACCGGAATGAGCCGCCCTGTCGGATCGATGTGTCGCGCGTTTGCGCGCAGAGCCTGACACCGCCGCCGAGCGCTGGGCCTACCCCGCAACCGGGATCTTCCACCAGCTCGGGCAGGCATCCTCAAACGAATGCGAGACCGGGATCAGCTCGGCCGCATCCTGCGCATCGAAACTGCCGGTGACCAGTGCAATGACCGGTTCATCGTCGACTGCACCCAAGGTACTGCCGCATTTAGGGCAGAAGGAACGGCTGGAATAATCGGACGAACGATAGACCGCCGGCATTCCGCCCTCGCCGGTCCACTCGACGGCATCGCGTGAAAACTCCACCCAGCAGAGCGTCTGTGCGCCGGAATGCCTTTGGCAGTTTTCGCAGGAGCAGGTGTGCGGATTACCGGGTGTGCCCGTTGCCCTGAAGCGGATATTTCCGCACAGGCAGCCGCCGAGATATGTCTTGGCTTCCATTGCGAATCCTTCTGTTTTTACACGCGAAGCCGCAATAGTATTTTTTCAACTCAGCATAGCAAGCAGATTGCAGCACGCCCAGTAACCTTGTCCGGGCATCCCCTCAACTCAATCACAGTGCCGGTAGCCAGACTTGCGTTCTCTGAGGTCGAAATGGAAATGATCCTTGTGCTGCGGATCGCTGCCGGGACCAAGCACGGTGTTGAAATACTTGCAGCTGTCGCTGCGCACCGCCTTCAGCAGGCCCTTTTCGCGGAAGGCGAAGAAGCCCGGCTTGCGCACGTCGATCTCCTTGCCGGACTTCAGCACGAACTTGCCGACATCGATGGCGTTGCCGTGGGCATGCTCCGACATTGGATTGCCGCGCTTGGAATTCATCGTCCGGCAGGAATAGCCGCCGAGCGGCTTGATCGTCTTGATACCGGACAGATAGCGGTAGCGGGCCGACGGTGCGAGTTCGTTTTTCACCCACTTGGCAAAGGCTTCCGTCACCTCGCAGTTGAGCTTGACGGCAGGCTTGATATCGATACCGCCGGAAAGACCGGTGAGCTGGATCGGATAGTCGATGCCGCAGGCCCTGCCGTTGGAAATGCGCGGAATATCGGTGAATTCCACCCGCATTTTCCTCAGCCGCTGGCGGCAGGCGACTTCGGAGGCCGGCATCTGCCCGGTGAAATCAGCCTCGGTTTCAGACAGCGGATTTCCGGCACGCGGCAGGAACGCCACCTGTTGCTCCTCCCCGGCATGGCTCTTGCGCAGCATCACGCGCTGCTGCTGGTCAAGGAACTGCGTCTTGCGTGCCTCCTCGGCGGCCTGCTTTTCCGCGTTGAGCGGCGGCAGGTCCGGATCGTAGCCCGGATCGGCTGATGCCACCTGCATGGCCTGTGGCCCGCCCAACTGCTGGACGCTGTCACCTCCTATACCACCCACCACCGGCTGGCTGGCATTGCCCTCGGCGATCTGATTGCCCCGGCCGTAATCGCGGTTCTGCTCCTCAGCCAGGCCGACAACCGGCGTCGAGCCGGTTTCGACACCCATCATCGCATCCATGTTGACGCCTTCGGCCGGCACGGTCATCGACTGCGCACCGGCAACGGCAAGCGGCTGCTGCTGCGCCGGCTCGCTGTCGATCATCGGCAGCCGACGGCCGGACGCCTGCAGGCGCGGGTCGGCAGGGACGGCATCGTCGGAATTTTCAGAGAAGGTGCTGACCGGCGTATTGGCTGCCGGATAGGGGTTTTCCCGCGAGCCACGCGCATGGCGGTTCACCGGTTCGATGGCACTCACCCGTGCGGACTGATCGATCCGGCCCGGCGGAGTGAGATCATCCGTCGAACAGGCGGCCAGCGACAACGACAGTACGAAAACCGCCACCGGCCGCCGGAAAAGGGAAACATACGCCATACTCTTGCCGCCTCTACCGTGACGATGCCTCGAAACGCACCATCGCACCCGCCCGGTCCCTGCGAAAAACCTGCGGGCCGCCTGTGTCGAAAGGCAGGCGCAGAATGAAAAAGACCGCAACTGAAGCGGATTTTATGCAAACAGGGTAAACGAAGGCTTTCGAAGGCATCACCGGTTATGGGCATAGCCGCCGGCAATGCGGAAACGCCGCCCTCTCAGAGATGCCGGACGCTGAGCTTGCCGCCCCATTTCCCATCGAGATAGTCGCAGACGAGCTGACGATGGCAGTGATGCGGCTGCGCTTCCGAACAGAGCAGGCAGCTACCGGCAAACGATAAAGGGTCGAGCCGCGTTTCGATCTGCCGTTCAGCCATCAGGCTCACGAACCGGTGGCGCAGTGTGTTCCAGTCGCCCTTCTCTTTCTTGAAAGACGTCAGTATCTCCTCCGTCGGCGCCAGCAACGGCTGATGCACATAATTCACGCCGCAAAGCTCTTTCAGGAAATACGGCAGGTCGGTGGCCTTGGCGAAACCGGCAAGCTGCGAGCTGTTGTGCAGCCGGATATCGACAACCCGCTTGACGCCGGCCTGCCGGATCCGGCCGAAGAAATCTGCCGCAGTGGTTTGGGTGAACCCGATCGTGGTGACATCGATTTGCATCAGCAGCAGTTCCCCCTTTTGCATTTCCAATTCAGCCCTGCTCCTGGTCCTAGCGCATCTCCAAAAGCAAGGCGCGATGGTCGGAAACCTCTGGCTCAGCGACTGCATCGAAGCGGATCACCTCGACGTCGGGCGTCGCCAGCAGGTAGTCGGCAAACCGGCCGGGCTTTTCATAATAGGAGGTGCGTGTGTCGGTATGCCCGCGCGATGTGATCAGGTCCGTCAAGCCAAGCTCCCGCAAAGCCCCGAACATGCGGCTGTCCGGCAGGACGTTGAAATCGCCGCAGACCACCAGCCGCTCGTCGTTGCGCCATACCCGCCCGATCAGTTCGATCAGCGCCTGTGTCTGCGCATCGCGCGCTGGCGTATCGCCCTTGCCGGCGATGTCCCGCAGACCATGCATCTGCGCGATGGTGATCGAAAACCCGTCCTCGTGGTTGAACAGGCGCAGGCAGTGGGCGTTGCGGGCGCGCGGATGCGGCCCCCATCCGTCAGGCGAAAACGCGCCATGCACGAAGTCCTGCGCCTGCGCGGTGACAGTCAGCGACGTGCGCACGAAGGTCGCCAGCCCGAATTCGGAGGGTACCGCCCTGTCGCCATCGAACAAATCCCCCCGCGCCGTCGGTGCGAAGAAACCATCGTGTCCCGGCAGAACTGCACGGATTTCGTCGAACAGGTTGGCGCGTTGCTGCAACGCGACGCCATGGTCCCGATAGGTCAACCAATCCTGCGCAGACGAAGGCGTGCGAGCCACCTCCTGCAGGCAGATCACGTCGGCATCCACATCGACCAGATAGTCCATCAGCGGTGCATGGAGGCTTCCGCCCCAGGCGTTCAAGGAAACGATCCGCAGCACGATCCATTCACTCCAAAGTCATGGACGCAAGCAAACTGTCCCAGCCGGAACAGTTCGCTTGCCTATTGCGCTCAATTCAGCGGCACTCACCGTTACCGATGACCTGGAACCCTTGGGCCTGCGCTGTGCAGCCATTCGGGAACGTCTGCTCCCGCCGGCCTTGACGGGCACAGACCGGCGCATATTCGTTCGTGCACATCTGTGGCTCGCGCGGCGGGCGCATGCCCGAGTCATCGCCGGGCCTGTCGTTTCCGCGCTCGCATTCGCCACGGCCAATCACGCGAAACCCTTCCGCCTCGGCCATGCAGCCATTCGAAAACGTCTGTTCGCGGCGTCCCTGACGGGCGCAGACCGGTGCATATTCGCGGGTGCAGACCTGCGGCCGGTCGTCGCCGAAATCCGGCCTTTGCGGACGGCATTCGCCACGGCCGGAGATCCGGTATCCTTCCGCCCGCGCCTGGCAGGCATTCCCGAAGGTCCGGCGGTTGTTGCCTCGCTCACCGCAGACCGGATCATATTGCATCGTGCACATTTGCGGGTTCGACGGTTCCGGCCGGGGATAAGGCCGTCCGCCGGGCTCATCGACCACAACGGTGCATGCGGAGAGCACTCCAAGCGCCATCAGCGCGGCAATACGGATCACAACACGTTGAAACAGCGTCATTTCTGGTTCCCCCCTTGTGGGGTCACATGTCCCGGTCGATACGACAGGACACTGTAACCCCTTGAATCACGGCCTCATTCTCATGGGAAATCCGTTCGGGTCAAGCGCATCGATCAAACAAGCTGCCTGAGCACCCAAAACCGGTGATGGTGCCGGGCTACGCATAACAACCAGTCAAGACACAAGAAAAAGCCCGCGTCCTTTCGAACGCGGGCAATCGGCATTTCCGTCTTTTTGGATTGGATCAGGCAGCGCGGCTGTAGCTGCCCTGTCTGTTGTCGGGTGAAAGGCGGAAGGTCTGCAGCAGGCTCTTCAGCTCTCGGCTCTCCTGCGCCAACGTCTGGCTGGCGGCTGTCGTCTCCTCGACCATGGCGGCATTCTGCTGGGTCATCTGGTCCATGCTGTTGACGGCCGTGTTGACCTCGGCAAGCCCGGTTGCCTGCTCGCGGGCCGCTGTGGCGATCGAGGCAACATGTTCGTTGACCCGGTTGACCAGGCTTTCGATTTCGGTCAGCGCCTCGCCGGTCGAACGCACCAGCGTCACGCCGGTCTCGACTTCGGTGGCGGAGTTGCGGATCAATTCCTTGATCTCCTTGGCGGCACCGGCCGAACGCTGCGCCAGTTCGCGCACTTCCTGCGCGACGACGGCAAAGCCACGACCGGCCTCGCCTGCCCTGGCTGCCTCGACGCCGGCATTCAGCGCCAGAAGATTAGTCTGGAAGGCGATCTCGTCGATGACGCCAATGATCTGGCTGATCTTGGTGGAGGAGCCTTCGATGCGTGTCATCGCGGCAATCGCGTTGCGGACGATATCGCCGGACTTGGCAGCGCTGCCCTTGGTCTCGTTGACCATTTCGCGAGCCTCGGCAGCGCGGTCGGATGCGCTTTTGACCGTCGAGGTGATCTCGTCCAGCGCTGCAGCCGTCTCTTCAAGTGCTGCTGCCTGCTGTTCGGTGCGGCGCGACAGATTGTTGGCGGCCTCCGAAATATCGCCGGCACTTTCATAGACGACCTCGGTCGAATGCGCGATCGACTGGATGACGCCGCGCAGTGCCGTGACAGCCGTGTTGAAATCCTCGCGCAGCTTGGAATATTCCGGGGCGATCCGGACGATTTCCGCCGTCAGGTCACCACCTGCCAGTTTTTCCAGCGCGCTGCCGATCGCGCCCATAGCATCGGCCTGCGTCTGCGCGTCGGACTGGGCCCGATGTTCGTTGCTGCGCCGCTCGTCGTCGATGAGGCTCTGCTGCTCGGCTTCGCGCTGCCGCAGGCCGATGCGCTCCTTGACGGAATCCCGCAGCACCACCAGCACGCCGGCCATCTGGCCGATCTCGTCCTTGCGGTCGGTTTCCGGAACTTCGGCCGACACATCCTCGTCGGCAATCGTCCGCATCGAGGCTTTCAGCCGCTCGATCGGCCCGACGACGCTGCGAACGATCGAGAAGGCGGCAAGCAGAATGACCAGCGCGGCGAGACCGCAGATGACAGCGACCTGGATTAGGCCTTCACGGAACATCGCGGCAAGGTCGTCGGCATAAACGCCGGTGCCGACGATCCAGCCCCAAGGCGCAAATCCGGCTACATGCGAATATTTCAGCACAGGCTCTTCGGCACCGGGCTTTGGCCAATAGTAGTCGACGAAACCCTTGCCTTCAGCGGAAACCTTCTTGGCAAACTCTACGAAGATGTGTTTTCCGGTCGGGTCCTTGTTCTCCGTCTGGTCGGTGCCATTTAGCGCCGGCTTGATCGGATGCATGATCATCGTGCTCTTCACGTCGGTGATGAAGAAGTAGCCATTGCCCTGATAGCGCATCGCCTGGATCGCCTCGATGGCGCGGGCCTGGGCATCCTTCTGACTAAGCGTGCCGGCCTGCTCCTGCTTGTAATAGGCATCGAACACGCTCACCGCGTTCTCGTTCATCGCCTCCAGCATGGCCTTTCGCTGCGCCACCAGCTTGTCCTGTTCCTGGAACAGGCCGAGCGTCATGACGGCAGCCATGGTCAAAAGTGTCAGCCCCACCAGCGCATAAAGGCGCACGGAAATACGGAAATGTTTCATACGGCCCAATCCCCTCAGATTTTTGTAGCCGCACAATACCGATCGGAATTTTCGAACTTCCTAACAAGGAACCACTAAAATTGATAATCCTGAATTTACCTTCTGTTCACTCCGATCCAGCCGGGCCTTGAGGATATTTCCCGCAAGGGTCTTTTCCGATCCATCCTCGTCAGGTTACATCGAACCAAACGGAGAGCGATGACAATGTCCAAACCGAACGGCGACCTCACCCTGCGAACGCTGGCCATGCCGGCCGATGCCAATGCGGCGGGCGACATCTTTGGCGGCTGGGTCATGGCGCAGATGGACCTGTCCTGCGGCATCCGCGCCGCCGAGCGCGCCCGCGGCCGCGTCGTCACCGCCGCCGTCAAGGAAATGGCCTTCGAAATGCCGGTCAAGATCGGCGATACGCTCTGTATCTATACCGATGTCGTCAAGGTCGGCCGCACGTCGATGACGCTGAAGGTCGAGGTCTGGGCGCAGCGCTACCTGTCGGACCGGATGGACAAGGTCACCGATGCGCTGTTCGTCATGGTGGCGCTGGACGAGAACGGCCACCCGAAGCCGGTGCCCCCGGAAGCCTGACACTTTCAAGCCCGCCGCTGATAAAGGCAAGCCCGCCGCTGATAAAGGCAAGCCCGCCGCTGATAAAGGCAAGCCTGACGCTCATAAAGGCCAAAGCCATGGACCAGCCCGTCGATCCGGAGCTTTTCTCGCATATCCGCGTCGTCATGGGCATGGTCATCAGTCTCTCGATGGCCCGCCTGCTGACCGGCCTGGCGGTGCTCGTCCAGCATCCCGGCAAGACCAGGATCTACTGGCTGCACCTCGGCTGGGTGCTCTTCATGTTCCTGTTCCTGATCTATTTCTGGTGGTGGGAATACCGGCTGCATTCCGTGCCGGTGATCGATTTCAGCGTCTACCTCTTCGTCATTTCCTACTGCTGCATCTTCTTCTTTCTCTGCGTCCTACTGTTTCCCACCTCGATGGAGGACTATAGCGGCTATGAGCATTATTTCATGTCACGCCGCGCCTGGTTCTTCGGCTTCCTGGCGCTGGCCTATGCCGTCGATCTCATCGACACAGCCGTCAAGGGCAAGACCTATTTTCTATCCTATGGGCTGGAATATCCGTTACGAAACGCAACCTATATCCTGCTCTGCATCATCGCCGCGATCACCGCCGACCGCCGTTTCCACGCGACCTTCCTGATCGCCGGGCTCACCTACCAGCTTGTCTGGATCTTTCGGGCGTTCGATCTGCTGGAGTGAACGGCGAGAGCCCGACGGCAAAGGCGAACGCGGGGCTTAACCGGCTTTCGCCTTGAACAGGACGAAGGACAGTTCATCGTCCCGGTCGAAGGATTGCGCTGTTTCGATCGCCTCTTCCAGTGTCTTCTCCCGGTGCAACAGTTCATAGAACAGACCGTGCAGGAACAGCGGAACAGCGGCTCCGTCCGGAAAGTCCGCAGGCGCAACATAGGCGCGCGCGCCGGCGGCGAGAAAGGCCTCGCCGAACGCATCCGTTCCGGTGACGCAGGCGGTGCTGATCACTGTCTTGGCCGACAGCCTGATGGCGCCCGCCAGAGCACCGGCGGGTAGGCTGCCGTCAACGAGCATCCCGGTGTCTATGTCGCCAATAAACTCGCCGAGCACGAAGCCGTTTCTCGTCACCGTGGCCGGAAAGGATGATGTATTCGGGATCATTCTCCTACCGCTGCAGGCACTTGATAGCATCGCCAGGCGTTCCGGGCAGATTCAGAAGCACCGCCGCCCCAAGATTTTCCAGTATGGCGCGGATCAGCAACGCCTCCCCGGAATCACCAAGGGCAACGATCGCAACAGGTGTGCGGGGATAGAAGAAACCTTCATCAATCACTTGCAATAAAACTCCCGGATAGATCGGCAAATCCGGCCGTTGATATGGCAGATTCGGCCAAGGGAGAAAATTGCGCAAATTGCGAGGTCCAGCGCCGAACGCGACATTACCCTGCCGCATCCGCCGCCGCCACCGCATCGCCCGGCTTATGCCGGTGACAACCGGCAACGGAAAAATCCCGCCGAATGCCCTGCCATCACGGAAAAGCGTTTCCGTGCAGGTCCAATCTACAAAATAAATAAACTCTATAATTCCAATAGATTTAACTAGCATGATCCCACGTCCAGCGGAAACAGCGTCCGCCAACCATAAGAGGGATCGATGTACACACTGACAAGACGCCTGTTCGGCGCCGGCCTCATCGCCGCCAGCCTGTTTGCCGCTACCGGCCTGTCTGCCGCTGAACTGACCGAGTTCAAGATCGGCTATCAGAAGACCGGCCTGCCGGTGATCGCCCGCCAGCAGAAGATCATCGAGAAGGCGCTCGAGCCGAAGGGCATCACCGTCTCCTGGGTCGAATTCACCGCCGGCCCGCCGCTGGTCGAAGCGCTGAATGTCGGCTCGATCAATGTCGGCTGGACTGGCGATGCGCCGCCGATCTTCGGCCAGGCCGCCGGTTCCGCCATCACCTATGTCGCCGCCCTTCCCTCCAACGGCGCCGGCGAAGCCATCTTCGTCAAGCCGGACTCGCCGATCCAGTCGCTTGCCGATCTCAAGGGCAAGACGATCGGCGTCGGCAAGGGCACCAGCGCCCATAACCTTGTCGTTGCAGCACTGGAAAAGGCCGGCATCGATTTCAAGGACATCACCGCTGTCTATCTGAGCTCCGCCGATGCGGCCGCAGCCTTTGCCAGCGACAAGATCGACGCCTGGGCCGTCTGGGATCCCTTCTTCGCCATCGCCGAGACCCGTTACAAGCCGCGTGTCCTCACTACCTCGGCCGAGACCCTGAGCGTCAAGACCTATTTCCTCGCCAATCGTGACTTCGCCAAGGAACATCCGGAGACGGTAACGGCCACTATTGCCGCCCTGAAGGAAGCCGCCGTCTGGGCCGATGCCAACCGCGACAAGGTGGCCGAGGCGCTGCATGAGGTGACCGGCGTGCCGCTGGAAGCCCAGACGATTGCCGCCAACCGCAGTAAGTTCGGCATCGAACCGATCACCCCGGAGATCATCGCCAGCCAGCAGCAGACCGCCGACCGGTTCTTCAAGCTCGGCCTGATCCCCAAGCAGATCACTATATCGGATGCCGTCTGGACGGCACCGACAAACTGATTTCCTCCCAGGAAATGCGGTGTGCCGGTCGATCCGGGCCGGCACACGAGGGAGCGGTTCCAGCAAGGGTGCGCAGCGGTCTTCGTAAAAACAAAGAGACAGAGTGTTTTCGCGTTTCCAGGACAGCGGAAACAATCGAAGCCGGAAACAATCGAAGCAAAGGGCAGATGATGAAATCCACAGGTCAATCGATCCTGCGCAATGGCACGGGCTGGCTTTTGCCGGCCCTGATCGTTCTCGCCTGGGAAATTGCCGCCCGCACCGGGCTGATCTCGCCGAATGTCATGGCAGCCCCGTCCGCCGTCGCCGAAGCCTTCTGGCGCCTGCTGCTCTCGGGTGAGCTCGTCCGCAATATCGGCGTCAGCACCGCCCGCGCTTTGTCCGGCTTCGTCATCGGCGGCTCGATCGGCCTGATCTTCGGCCTTGCCAACGGCCTTTCGGGCCTGTCGCGCAATCTGACCGATACGACGCTGCAGATGGTCCGCAACATTCCGCACCTGGCGCTGATCCCACTGGTCATCCTCTGGTTTGGTATCGATGAAGAGGCAAAGCTCTTTCTTGTAGCGCTCGGCGTGTTCTTCCCGATCTATGTCAACACGCTGCTCGGCATCCAGAGCGTCGATCCGCAGCTGGTCGAGATGGGCCGCGTCTATGGCATGTCGCGCACCACGCTGTTCTTCCGGGTCATCCTGCCCGGCGCCCTGCCCGCCATCTTCGTCGGCCTGCGCTATGCGCTGGGGATCATGTGGCTGACGCTGATCGTCGCCGAAACCATCGCCGCCTCCTCCGGCCTCGGCTACATGGCCATGCAGGCCCGCGAGTTCCTGTTGATCGACGTCGTCGTGCTGTCGATCCTGATCTACGCCCTGCTCGGCAAGCTCGCCGACAGTTTTGCCCGGTTGCTGGAACGGCTGACGCTGCAATGGCATCCCGCCTTCCAGACCGCCTGATTTCTCGCGAAACGAAATACGGAGTACCAAAAATGTCCGTCATCGCCCTCGATCAAAAAATCAAGCCAGCTCATCCGGCCAAGGAAACGGCGGAGGCGCGGGCTTTGCGCGAAACCGCCCCGGGCCAATGGTTCCCCTATGCCGCTCCCAAGCCGCGCGAGCGGGAAAACCGCGACATCGCCTTTTCCTTCCGGGGCATCAGCCGCAAGTTCGGCGACAAGACCGTGCTCGACAATATCGATCTCGATGTGCCCGCCGGCCAGTTCATCGCCGTCATCGGCAAGAGCGGCTGCGGCAAGAGCACGCTGCTGCGGCTGCTGACCGGCCTCGACAAGCCGACCTCCGGCACGTTGACGGTCAACAAGGGTGCGCAAGGCGAAAACCGTACCCGCATCATGTTTCAGGAGCCCCGCCTTCTGCCTTGGGCCAGGATCGCCAAGAATGTCGAGGTCGGCCTGACCGGCATCGCCAAGGGCGCGGAAGCCCGCGAAAAGTCGCTCGCCATCCTCAACGAGGTCGGCCTTGCCGACCGTGCCGAAGAATGGCCGTCCGTTCTGTCCGGCGGCCAGCGCCAGCGCGTCGCCCTTGCCCGCGCGCTTGTCGCCCACCCCTACATTCTGGCGCTCGACGAGCCGCTCGGCGCGCTTGATGCGCTGACCCGCATCGAGATGCAGCATCTGCTCGAAAGCATCTGGCAACAGCAGACATTCACCGCCGTGCTGGTTACCCATGACGTTGCGGAAGCCGTGGCGCTCGCCGACCGCGTCATCGTCATCGACCATGGCAGGATCGCGCTCGATCTCGATATCCCGCTTGAGCGTCCCCGCCGTCACGGCTCGCCGGAACTGGCGCGGCTGGAAGGAAAGATCCTCGACATGTTTGGCGGCGCTGATTGATCTCTACGCCGTGGTCCGGCGCAGGGCGGCGGCCAGCTGCCTGCTCGCCCATTGAACGCTGACGGAAACGGCGGACGAGACCAGAAATGCGATCTCGGCATTCTGCCTGGGCAGCATCCAGATCAGGCACAGGCAGAAGGCCGCAAACGAAAAACGCCCCAGCACCATGCCGCGCAACAGCCGGACAACGAAGTCCGGCCCATAGGCCCGCTGCGACGATACTGACAGGATCAATCCCAACAGCGGAAACACTGTCAGAACACCGCTCCATTGTGCACCAAGCGAGGCCGACAGCATCGTCACGGCAAGTGTCAGGACGGCACCGGCAATCATGCGCATAGCCAGGTCGGTCCGGGTAATCGATATCACCTTGCTGGCCGCATTGGTTCGCGGCAAAAATGTCTGCGCGAAGACGACGCCCAGCAGCGCTGCACCAAGTGCAACGGCCGGTGTGCCCGGTAGACTGGTCAAACCGATGGCGGCTATGAACCACGCGGCCATCCCCATCACCGCTGCGATACAGTAGTGATACCAGCGGCAGGTCCAGGCATAGGCGAGATTGAAGGCCTCAGAGGCAAAGATTGCCGACAGGGCCGCGGCGGCCGCGCCCACGCCAAAAACCGCCCCCTGTTCCAGCACCAGCAGATAGAGGATCGGCCCTGCCACGATCGGCAGGCCGGCAAGCCAACCGGCCACGCCCGGGCCCCAGCGCACGGCCGCCATAGAAACGGCAAACAGAAAAAAGGGAACCAAAGTCAGTTTCAAGAGAAGCATGCCGGTCCCGTTCATTCCTGTCTGCACGCCGATGCTTGCGCCCGGCACATTCCAAGCTTTCCAAGACCGTGCCGCCGTGAAGACAGACACTGCCGCCTGCCGACCAATTCTTCACGCCCGGCCATGGGGATCAGGCGGACGATCAGGGGGAAACTTTAGCCAAGATCGGACCTGCGCAATGCCGCCATAGCCGGAAAATGTCAATCCGCGAAAAACTGCACGCGAAAAGCCCGCGCTGCCCATTGTCGGAGACTGGCAAGACCCCCTATGAACCCCCGCAATGAGGAACCGTCGATGGGGGATTCGATGACCGCTGGTATGTCCATGGCCACGACACGACCGCCGCGCCTTTTCTGGCGGCGTGCCGTCGCATTCGTTGTCGATATGGCGGTTTTCTACAGCATCCTGATGGTACTGGCCCTGCCGCTGCAGGCCCTCACCGGCTGGAACCTCGGCTTTTACATCGGGCAATCGACGAGCTGCGCGGTCACAACCGACAGCCCGCTGATCCATCAGGTCGAAACCGAATGGCCACTGGCTGACGGCGAAACCCGGACAAACCAGATCTGCATCAATTCCAGCATCGGCACGCAGCAGCGATTCTTCATATCGACAGTTGCCAAGACCGCGGACGGAACGGCCTCCACCCGCTTCGTGTCGATCGGCATCGACCCGGACGGAAACGCCATCCCGCTGGATATTTCCGGAGGCAGCACGGCGTCCAACATCCTCCTTCAGCTTTTCTTCATGGCGCTATTCGTTCTGGCAACAGCGAGAATAACGGCATCCGGCCGACGCACACCCGGCAAGGCCCTGATGTTCCTGCGCATCGTCAATGTCGCGGGCTCCGTGCCGTCATTCAAACAATGCCTGACCAGGGAAGTCTGGAAATTTCTGCCACCCTGCCTTCTCGGGATCGCCGTCACCATTCATGCAGCCCAAAACCTGCCGGGGCTATCGACGCTGGCCTCCGGTGAATTCATCGATGTCATCCATGCCGCCCGCGACATGCAGACGCCCGATTTCAGCACGCTGTTCGCCGTCGGCCTCGTCGCCTGGCTCCTCAGCGCCCTCTGGTGGCTTGGCCCGTTCATCCCGTGGCGCGGCCAAACCGTTTACGACCGCCTCGCCGGCTGCATCGTGCTGCGGTCCGACGCAACCGAAGACGCGTCCACCCCTCACCAGCACTAGCAGCTGCGCAACCTACCCCTTGAACACGAACGCCGCGCCGCCCGCGATCATGCAGAAGCCGACGGCGTGGTTCCAGGTCAGCGATTCCTTCAGCCAGAACACTGAGAAACCGGCAAAGACCACTAGCGTGATCACCTCCTGCATGGTCTTCAACTGCGCCGCCGAATAGACCTCATGGCCGATCCGGTTGGCCGGAACAGCCAGGCAATATTCGAAAAAGGCAATGCCCCAGCTGACGATAATGGCCATATAGAGCGGTGACGACGTGTATTTCAGATGCCCGTACCAGGCGAAGGTCATAAAGACATTCGACAGGACGAGCAGCACGATCGGCAGCACGGCGGCCGTATTCAGCGAAAAAGGCATCAGCGAATCCTTGGGACAATGGTGTGATAGGCGGGCAAGCATGTACCGCCAATCCTCCGCCGTTCAAGCCGGAAACCGGCGCGGACCTTTCGCCGAACTCAAAACGATGTGAAGTTGAAAGCACACCATCTCCCGCGTGCACTTCTTGACAGGTCGGCCTTTGTTATTCTGCCCGCTATCTACAGCGCCGCGGCCACGCTCTTATGCAATCAGACGTTGACTCGCTCGCGAGAGGATTTAAGTATCGAGAAAAAATACACCCGGGGATTTTATGACTGCATCTTCAGCGCCGCGCTACGCGGATGGTCCGCAACGTCTTTTCTGGCGTCGTGGGCTCGCATTCATCATCGACATCATTCTGTTCTACATCGCAATCTCCGCTGTTATGCTGGTGATTAGCGTGCTTAGCCCATGGAATATCGGGGTCAGTACCATGATCTATACCGAATGCCGCCCCGCTCCACCGAGCCCGTTGGTGGCGCAGGTCGATAGTGGATGGCCGCTGGAATTCGGGCTGGAGCGAACAAACACCCTCTGCCGCAAGACGTTTCCGTTTGACAGGACCGGTTACGTCTTTACGTCCACCACCACCAAGACAAGAGGGCTCAATACTTGGTCGAAATGGGTTACTGTGGCATCCGACGAGAACGGCGCTCCGCTTCCACCCGGCGAAATGCGGTCCGCACTGCTTTCGCAAATCTTGACATCATCTTTGCCGCTCGCTGCCATCACTGGCCTCTTCATTTGTTTCACCGCCAATGGCCGTCGCACACCCGGGAAACGGCTTTTCAGGTTGAAGGTGATGACACCTTATGGCATCGCGCCGGGCCTTCACCGGGCCGCACGGCGAGAACTGCTGAAATTCGCACCGCTGATGATCGGCAGCATTGCGAGCATCGCGACGACTTTGCATACTTTACTGAGACCCGATTTTTTTGGTTATCTGATTGCCCAAGCACGCGAGATGAGTGCGACGAACTTGCCGTTATCTGCCGTGCTGGTCATTGGTTGCGGCATAGGACAATTGCTCTGGTGGTTGCTGCCGTTTCTGTCCTGGCGTGGCCAGACCTACTATGACCGGATTGCCGGTTGCACCGTCGTGCAGCAGGACCGGTCATCCTCCCGAGCGGCAGGGAAGGCACACTGACGGACACCTGTGTTCTGCTGTCAGAAACTGGCAGTAGCCCACCATCCCGTTGCCTTTTTGTACTCATTGCCCCCTTCACATTTCGCCGGACTCTCTCCATATTCCCTTCATGTCGAAAGCACCGAAAAAATCCCCCCATCCCGACCTTGGCGGCTTCGAGGAAGCTCCCCAGGCCTCGTTCGAAGGCGCCCCCCTGTCGTCCGGCTCGCTGTCGTCGAATGTTGCCGACTGGGCCAACGAGCTGCAACGCATGGCCGAGGCCGAGACCATCGAGACCCGCCACGACGTTGCCTCCAAGGCCGGCAAGCACCGCAAGAAGGTCGAGATCGCCGCCCAGAAGGCGAAAAACGATAAAGCAAACGAGGGCGTTGGCGCGAGCAGAAGTGCCCGTGGCACCTCGATGGGCGGCACGTCCGACCCGAAAGCCCGCGCCGCCGCCGGGCTGAACCCCGTGGCCGGTATGGACACGGCGCTTGAGGATGCGCTCGCCCCCTCCGCCGTCACCGCCACTGTCGAGGCCCTGTCGGCGCTGATCGAGAGCGGCAATCCGCTGTTCAAGGACGGCAAGCTGTGGACGCCGCACCGGCCGGCCCGCCCGGAAAAATCCGAGGGCGGCATCGCCATCCGCATGCAGTCCGATTTCGAGCCCGCCGGCGACCAGCCGACCGCCATCAAGGATCTCGTCGAGGGCCTGTCGAATGGCGACCGCAGCCAGGTGCTGCTCGGCGTCACCGGCTCGGGCAAGACCTTCACCATGGCCAAGGTGATCGAGGCCACCCAGCGCCCCGCCGTCATCCTGGCGCCGAACAAGACCTTGGCGGCGCAGCTCTATTCCGAGTTCAAGAACTTCTTTCCCGACAACGCGGTGGAATATTTCGTCTCCTACTACGATTATTACCAGCCGGAAGCCTATGTGCCGCGCTCGGATACCTTCATCGAGAAGGAGAGTTCGATCAACGAGCAGATCGACCGCATGCGCCACTCCGCCACCCGTTCGCTGATCGAGCGCGACGACGTCATCATCGTCGCCTCGGTCTCGTGCATCTATGGTATCGGCTCGGTCGAGACCTATACCGCCATGACCTTCCAGATGACGGTCGGCGACCGGCTCGACCAGCGGCAATTGCTCGCCGATCTCGTCGCCCAGCAATACAAGCGCCGCGACATGGATTTTCAGCGCGGTAGTTTCCGGGTCCGTGGCGACACGATCGAAATCTTCCCGGCCCACCTGGAAGACGCAGCCTGGCGTATCTCGATGTTCGGCGACGAGATCGACGGCATCACCGAGTTCGATCCCTTGACCGGCCAGAAGACCGACGACCTGAAATCGGTGAAAATCTACGCCAATTCCCACTACGTGACGCCGCGCCCGACGCTCAACCAGGCGATCAAGTCGATCAAGGAGGAGCTGAAGCTCCGTTTGGCCGAGCTGGAAAAGGGCGGCCGTCTCTTGGAAGCCCAGCGGCTGGAGCAGCGCACCCGCTACGATATCGAGATGCTCGAGGCGACCGGCTCCTGCGCCGGCATCGAGAACTATTCGCGCTACCTCACCGGCCGCAGTCCCGGCGAGCCGCCGCCGACTTTGTTCGAATATATCCCCGACAACGCCCTTTTGTTCATCGACGAAAGCCACGTCTCCGTCAGCCAGATCGGCGGCATGTACCGGGGCGACTTCAGGCGCAAGGCAACCTTGGCCGAGTACGGTTTCCGCCTGCCGTCCTGCATGGACAACCGTCCCTTGCGCTTCGAGGAATGGGACGCCATGCGGCCCGACACGATCGCCGTGTCGGCAACGCCGGCGGCGTGGGAGATGGAACAGGCCGGCGGCGTCTTTGCCGAACAGGTCATCCGCCCGACCGGCCTGATCGATCCGCCGGTGGAAGTCCGCCCGGCAAAATCCCAGGTCGACGACGTGCTTGGCGAAATCCGCGAGACCGCGCTGGCCGGCTACCGCACGCTGGTCACCGTGCTCACCAAGCGCATGGCCGAAGACCTCACCGAATATCTGCACGAACAGGGGATTCGCGTCCGCTATATGCACTCGGATATCGACACGCTGGAGCGCATCGAGATCATCCGCGATCTGCGCCTCGGCGCCTTCGACGTGCTCGTCGGTATCAACCTTTTGCGCGAAGGCCTCGACATTCCCGAATGCGGCTTCGTCGCCATCCTCGATGCCGACAAGGAAGGCTTTTTGCGCTCGGAAACCTCGCTGGTCCAGACCATCGGCCGCGCCGCGCGCAACGTCGACGGCAAGGTCATCCTTTATGCCGACAACATCACCGGCTCGATGAAGCGCGCCATGGAGGAAACCTCGCGCCGCCGCGAAAAGCAGGTGGCCTATAACGAGGCCCACGGCATCACCCCGGAATCGGTCAAGGCCCGCATTTCCGACATCCTCGATTCGGTCTACGAAAAGGACCATGTCCGTGCCGATATCGGCATCAGGGGCGTCAAGGGCGGCATCACCGACATGGTCGGCAACAATCTCGCCGCCCATCTCGAAGCGCTCGAAAAGCAGATGCGCAACGCCGCCGCCGATCTCGATTTCGAGACCGCCGCGCGCCTGCGCGACGAAATCAAACGCCTCAAAGCCGCCGAACTCGCCGTCATGGACGACCCGATGGCCCGCCAGGAAGCACGGGCGATGGAAGGCGGCGGCAAGAAGAGCGGCAAAGCCAGCCGCGAGTCTCTTCTCCCCGCCGGCGGGGAGAAGGTGCCCGGCAGGGCTGATGAGGGGCAAGCCACCAGCCTCTTCGCCAAACCGTCGCTCGACGACATGGGCCCAGGCACCGACATGACCCGCCCGGCCCGCGCGGCATCCCCGGACGGTTCCCGCCCGCCTGTGGGCACTGAGGGTCAATCCGGATTCCGTAAACCCAACCTCGACGAGATGGGCCAGGACATCGCCACGCCCGCCCGCAGCCTGTTCCGCAAGAACGACCTCGACGAAATGACCGTCGGCCGCACCGAAAAACCGATGAACACCAGCGGCAAGCTGCCGGAAAAGCCGAAGACCGACCCCGGAAAACGCTTCTCGCCGCTGCTCGAAGGCCAACCGGAAAAGCACGACGCTTCTTCTGCGTCATCCACCTCCGCTCCGTCATCCTCGGGCCGAGGATCCAGCGCCGACGACCCCAAACCCTTCATCCGCGCCAAATCCGGCGCCGGCTCCTACGAGGACGCCGGCGACCTCAAGCGCCAGAAGAAAACCAAGGGCAAAACCGGCCGCCCCGGCCAATAACACCCTCCTGGTAACACCCTCCCCTTGAGGGGGGGCGGCGCACCGCGCCGGGGTGGGGTGACAACCACACCCACAGCCCCAATCTCCGCCTTGTGGGGAGATGCCGACTTTGCCGACAGAGGGGGCCATCCTCAAACTCCACCCGCTCCCTCTTCTCCCCAGCGGGGAGAAGGTGGCCCGTAGGACCGGATGAAGGGGCCGAAGGCACCCTTTCCAACTCCGGCCGCGCCGCCCCTCATCCGCCCTGTCGGGCACCTTCTCCCCGTCGGAACGGGGAGAAGGAACAGCGGCAAACTCTCCCTTTCTCCCAACCCGAAAATCGCCCACTGGCCAGCAAAGTCGCGGCAACCTCCGTCATCCCCTCTCCCCGCGCGCGGGGAGAGGGCTAGGGTGAGGGGCAAGTCAACCGAGGCCTTTCGTACTCCCCCACCCACATCCCCAAAAATGCTGCATGGCCAGACCACCGCCCATCGGCTACTCCTCAACCAACACCCGCCGCCAAAGGACCCGCCATGCGCATGCCCGCCCTCTTCCTGTCCGCCTTCTGCGCCCTGTCGGCGCTCTCGGCCCTGCCCGCCGCCGCCCAGACCTACAAGACTCCGGAAGCGCTGCTCAAGGCGCTCTACAGCTATGACACATCAAAAACCGCCGAAAACGCGCCGTCGCTCTATTCGCCGTTCTTCTCCGACCAGCTGAACGCCCGCTTCCAGGACGATGCCGACACGACCGAACCCGGCGACAGCGGCACCATCGATTTCGACCCGGTGATATCAGGCCAGGACGGCGCAGCCACCGACGTCGACGTCGGCCAGCCGATCGTCCTCGACGATACCGCCGAGGTCGAGGTGACGTTCAAGAATTCCGAGCCGGTGACGCTCTACTACACGCTGGTCAAGGAACACGGCGGCTGGAAAGTCGACGACATCGCCAACCAGCAGGGCGAATACCCGTGGAGCCTGAGTGCGTTGTTTGATGGGGCGCAGTAGTGCCTCAGACTCACCGACCCTTGATACTTAAGTAATTGTATTGTTAGGAATCCACTGTGGCGCTATTGGCGCCAAATCCCTCCGGAGGCGGCGAAGGCTTAACGTTCAAGCTACATGAAAGCAATCTCTACCCTCGCCCGTTGCGGGGGATGACCCAGACGACGGCGTAGTTCTTTTGCGATTGCGGGAAAATGGTTGATATCATAATCCAGCCGAATAGGATTGTTGTCTTGTGCAACCAGTGGGATAAGTAGCTTCGACACCTCTCGTTGATAGGGCTACAGCACGCGAATGAGCAAATTGCATCTCTTCATTGGTTCTTCTGTCGAAAACATAGAGCTAGCTCGGGCTGTTCAGACCTCGTTAGAATATGACGCTTCAACGACGGTGTGGACCTCTGCCTTTCCACCCTCTCACTTCCCTTTAGAGGCTTTAGAGAATTCGTTAGAAAAAGCCGATTTTGCGGTATTTATCTGCTCGCCGGATGACATCACTAATATTCGAGGCCAAGAACTCAAGACCGTTCGCGACAACGTGATTTTCGAGTTAGGTCTGTTTATGGGGCGGCTTGGCCGAAAAAGGACATTTTTGATTAGCCCGAGAGGCGCGGTCCCGCACCTGCCAACAGACTTAAACGGTATTTATCCAGAAGATTTTGAACCCGCTCTACTGAGTAATCCCGAGACCGCCTTGGGGCCAGCCTGCAACAAAATTCGTACAGCTATGAGGCACTTAGGCGCACGCCAAAGACCAAATAGAGATTTGCAAGAGGCAGAAGATGCACCCAAGGTGGAAACACAACCTGCAGTTACTGCCCAAAGCCCCTCGCCGGATTGGAGACTCGAGGATTATCGTCGAGCGATTTTCTTCGCCATGCTTCGGGATGACGGAGCAGAAACTTTGCAAGTTGACGCCGCATTCCGAGCTTCAAAGCTCATAACTTCGCCTGAATCAGTCGCCGAATGGGAGGCATGGATTGAGATTGCACGCATCTCGGCTGGAGGTCGAGTTGATTTGAAACTGCTCAGAGACCGAGCAGATGCGTATCCGGAAAACGCGCAATTAAAGGCACATCTGGGAAGTGGGCTGTCACACTATGGTGACGAAGCGGGCGCCGCCGGAGCGTATCGAGATGCAGCGAAACTCGCGAAGAGGATGGAACTTGCGGCTAGCAGCGTCATACAAACTCTGGAGGCGGAGAAAAATCTACGTGGTTTGTCGTCTGCAACCACTTTAAAAGCGCTACTACATGGCGTCCCCCAACAAAGCCACGCAGAAAAACTTGCATTTGTGGAAGCAATGCACGCGATCTCGAAAACTGCAAAACTTGTGGAAGTTTCCAAAGCAATTGCTGAAGTAAGTTTGTCTGTTGCTCCAGATGACTCATCCGTTCGGTTTGAACTGGCTAGAGCTTATGAAGGAGACAATCAGCACCACCTATCGATGTTACACTATCAAAGCATCCCGCGAGACGATCGGAGCGGGACTGCCTGGAACAATCTGGGTGTTAGCTACGTGAATCTGAAAATTCCAGGCATGGCGATCCGAGCATATGAAGTTGCCGCCCAATTGGGTGAGACCATCGCCGATGGCAACTTGGCCCAGAAATTGTTAAGTGCAGGTTTCTACGATGAAAGCGAGTAGAAAAAGCTATCTCCTTGCCTGAACATCATGAAAGCCTGATTGGTGTCCTTTCCTCAATAAGAGATGCGAGGGAATCTGATGAATCAGACCTACTGGACGCAGAATCGAAGGCTAAGGATCAACAAATTGGCCGTTTAGCGATCGGAAAATCGGCCCTCGATGTTGGCGGAACCGAAATAGAAGGAATCTGGGAAACTCAAAATTGCCGAGTTACATTAAGGAATAAGGGAGATGGCCATTACATTGGTACGGGTGAAGTATCCAAAGAAGTCAAACAGGGTGGTCTTGTCGGACTGTTTACTTCGAACTTGATGAGTATTGAGACCTCTAAGGTCGTCATCCAACTAGCTCGCTTCGGAAATGCGCTAGAAGGAACTTTAACTATTGAAAGCTCTGCCCGACCGTTGAGCCTTCTAGGGTCGTTCAACTCAGAGAAGCGCCTTGTGCTTCATCTAAGTGAAAACGGCACAAAAATTGAAGGCCTTGAAATTGGATATGACGAGAAACCCATTTCCTGGCACCGTTCTGACCAGTCCGCGATCGGCGCAGCCCTCGCTTCATTTGCCTCTGAGACACTCCCCAAGTAGACTGGAGAGTTGCGTAAGTAAGTTCGCCACCAAGCCGGACATGACATTATGCTGCAATTCGACTACGGGTGCTTTCCACATCTCGCGGGGTTGGTGACTGGTTTTATAAGCGCTTAGTACTTCCTCGCACTTACGGCCTCCAACTCCCAAAAAGTGGGGATAAGAAGCTGCTGCAAGAGACACTGCCTTTCCGCATCTCCCTAAAAGAAAGAAGAAGCGAAACCAATATTTTACCAACTCTCAGCGTTCGTTTTTATCGATGCGAGGCCCCCACCTTCCCTTCAAAATCCCCTCCCCCAAAACCCATGGCATACTTCTCCCATCCCGCCACGGATACACTGCCAGCCGTGGCAGCGAGGCGGGGCCGGTGCCGGGTTTGAGGAAAAGACGGAAATCCTCACCTCCGGGGCTCGCGGAAAATGGTCTCCCTCCGGGGAAACCCACCCTCCGTCATTCCTGTGCCTGTCACAGGAATCCAGTGCGCCGTGTCCACGGCGCGCAAAACTCTTTTCTCCTTAACAGAGAAAGTCTCTCACCGCGCCGACGCGCGGTGGCTGGATCCCCGGCACAAGGCCGAGGAAGACGGAGGAGCGAACTGCGCACCGCAATAAAGCGACGACGGGGATGCATGAGCGCTACCAAGATGCGCCACCTCCATCTTTCTTCCTGAGATAGATAGCAAAAAATCAACACCTTAACCTAAAACCCTGCCTCCCATCCCATCGCCATCCGCATCCCCACCACCCCTCCAAAATCCCCGCCCCCAAAACCCATGCCATACTTCTTCCGTCCCGCCACGGATACACTGCCAGCCGTGGCAGCGAGGCGGGGCCGGTGCCGGGTTTGAGGGAAAGACGGAAGTCCTCACCTCCGGGGCTCGCGGAAAATAGTCTCCCTCCGGCGACACGGGGAGAGACGGGGGTTTTGGCCCTTGTCTCTGGAAGCCCGAAAGAGCGCGCCGGGCGTGCCTGTGCGGCACACAGGGTGGCTGAGCGGATGGTTTCGCCGGGTGTAAGAATCCGGCGGCGGCCGGGTGAATCGTTGCCGACAACTTGGTTCGGCCGGGATCCATCGGGTCAGACGAACACCGTCCGCCTTCACCACCTCAGAGAGACCCAAGTCGCGGGCAAAAACCGCCGAACGGGGCGCTGAGAGGTGTCACTTTTTACTATCAAACGCGGCAGCTCTCAGCGCCCCGTCCACCCCTGATGTTCAAACCACGGCGAGATTTTTCGCGCGTGACCATTTTTCGCGCGTGAATGGCGGCGCACGCTCCGGTCACGCGACAAGGCAACGGAGATGAGACATGCCCCTTCCCCTCCAGACCTGGCTGATGGCCCGCACCGCCGAGATGCTGGCAGTGCCGCATCTGGCCTGCCGCCGCCGCGATTGCCGCCGCAAGAACGCTTGCCTCTGGCATTTCAAAAACAGCGGCGAGCCCTGCTGCCTGCGCAACCTGACCGCCGCGCAGCGCCAGATCTTCGACGAATTTTGCGGCCAGGCCCAGATCATCCTCGATCATGGCGGCCATCAGGGCCTGACCTATGCCTGGGGCGACCCCATGCAGCGGGCGCTTCTGGACGCCGCCGTCGAGATCGCCAGAACCGCCGTCCCGCCCCACGACAAACGCCGCTTCGACGCCTTCCGCCGCGACAGGGAAAAAATCCCCCCGCGCACGCCGCCGGTGGCGAAATGAACAAGGACCGGGAGCCACCCCGGGCCTTTGCCGGATGCCACAGAGCCTCCCTCACCCTCCGTCATTCTCGCCCTTGTGGCGGGAATCCAGCCACGGCGCGTCCGCGTCGTGAAAGGACTCTTCCAACCGGACGACCCAAAGAGTCTCCCGCGCCGCCGACGCGGCGCAGTGGATTTCTGTGACGGGCACAGGAATGACGGAGGATGGAGATGCATCGGAGAAAAAAAGGGGCAGCACGCTCCGGCCTTTGCCGCATCCCGCAGGACCACCCTCACTTTCCGTCATTCTCGCCCTTGTGGCGGGAATCCAGCCACGGCGCTTCCGCGCCCGTGAATGGACTCTCCCACGCAACTGCCAAGAGAGTCCTGCGCGCCGCCGACGCGGCGCACTGGCAACTGTGTTTCTACGTTTGTGAAAAAATTGTTTTGTCCCTCGTGATTGCGTTTGCGATGGCGAGTATTTTGCGTGCGAGGGCAATGATGATGACCTTGAAAGGCTTGCCGCGT